>JAAUPT010000147.1 GCA_012032965.1 Nitrospira sp. | reverse complement strand
CGATCCTACCGATGAGGTCCTCACGCTGATTGGGTCGAAAGAAGGAATCGGGCACATTCATCTTGCGTTTGTCGATCCAGGGGATGTGGTACTGGTTCCGAGTCCAGGCTATCCGGTCTATCCCGTCGGAACCAGTTTTTGTGGCGGCACGTCTCACTTCATGCCGTTGACCAAAGCCAACGGCTTTCTGCCGGATTTGGGTGCGATTCCAAAAGATGTGGCCAAGAAGGCTAAGCTCATGTGGCTCAATTCGCCGAATAATCCCACGTCAGTGATTATGACGAAGGACTACTTCAAGCAGGCCATCGAATTTGCGCAGGACAATCATATTATCATCTGCCACGACGCCGCCTACTCGGAAATCTACTACGACGGCAAGCGACCGGTGAGTTTTATGGAGGTGGAGGGCGCCAAGGACGTCGGCGTGGAATTTCATTCGCTCTCCAAGACCTACAACATGACCGGTTGGCGAATCGGGTTCGTGGTCGGGAACAAGACAGTGTTGGCGGCGTTAGGCAAGGTGAAAAGCCAATTAGACTCCGGTGTGTTCGAAGCGGTGCAAGAGGCTGGTATCACCGCCCTGGGATTGGACGATTCCGTAACCGACGGCATCCGGAAGATTTACCAGGAACGTCGCGACACGATCGTTCCGGGGCTCAAGAAGTTGGGGTTAGACGTAGAGATGCCGCCTGCTGCGTTCTACATCTGGGTGACAGTACCGAAGGGTTACACCTCCACGTCCTTCACTGCTCACCTGTTGGGAAAGGCCGGCATTGTAACGACGCCCGGTAACGGTTTTGGCGCACCAGGCGAAGGCTATATTCGCATGACGGTCTGTACAACCAAAGAGCAGCTTGCGGAGGCTGTAGAGCGAATCAAGAAGGCAGGATTCTAGAAAAGTGAAAAGTAGAAGTGAGAGGCCGGGCCATCTCGTTACCACCTCTCACGTTGTACTTCTTACGCTTAGCGTGACTTCTTATGGAAACCGTCTTCATTGGGTTCGGGTCGAATGTCGGTGATCGAGTCGATTTTTGCGATCGAGCCGTGACGTTGCTCAGTCTGCTTCCCCATTCGCGGCTTATGGGAGTTTCCCTCTTATATGAAACAGAACCGATTCGCGGTGAGACCGATCCAGGGGAAGGGTGGTTTCTCAACGGGGTGATACAGATTGAAACCGACATTACACCCCAGAGCCTCCTCGCGCTACTCCAAGAGATTGAGCGATCACTCGGACGGGATGAGGACAACCGCTCTGGCCCTCGAACGATCGACCTAGACATTCTGTTCTACGGTGAGCGCGTCATCAAGGAGCCTGGGCTGACCATCCCGCACCCCCGCCTCCATGGCCGCCGGTTCGTTCTGATGCCACTGAACGAATTGGATCCGCTCTGGGTCCATCCAGTGCTGAAGCAGTCAGTCGCACGATTATTGGAGCAGGTTAAGGACCAAGGGCACGTGCAGCTGCTCTTGCCTCAACCTTCGACGAGATACGGCTCGCGTCCCACTTGCAGTTCGCCACCTGGCTCATGAAGATCATTCGTTCACCGAGTGGCATGACCGCCTGGAGTGAGGGGCTCCGGCGTGAAGGTGTACGGATTGGGCTCGTGCCGACTATGGGGGCGTTGCACGATGGGCATCGGGCGCTGATTCGAGCAGCCCGGTTGCGATGCGATGCGCTCGTAGTCAGCATCTTCGTCAATCCTACGCAATTCGGTCCCCATGAAGACCTCACCAATTATCCCCGTCCCATTTCGCACGATCGAGCCCTGTGCAAAAAGGAAGGCGTTGATGTCTGTTTCGAACCAAATGTAACGGCCATGTACCCAGAAGGATTTCAAACAACCGTGAATCTTCCTGCGATAGCCACCGGTGGGAAGGGGAAGTGCGCCCACATCATTTTTCAGGGGTTGCGACCGTGGTGAGCAAACTCTTCGGAATGGTGCGTCCTCAGATCGCACTCTTTGGACAAAAAGATTTCCAACAATCGGTACTTGTCCACCAGCTGGTCAAAGATCTCAATCTCGGTGTCAAAAATAATCCTGAGGCCTACGGTCCGGGAAGGCGACGGACTGGCGATGAGTTCGCGTAACGTCTATCTGTCGCCCGACGATCGAATTCGGGCGGTTACGTTGTACAGAAGCCTCCAGGAAGGAGCTGAGGCAATCCAAAAAGGTGTCGCTGATGCGAAGTCCGTACGGGCGGTGATGCGTCAGGTCATCAAGGCCGAACCAGCCCTGAGGATCGACTATCTGGCGGTCTGCGATCCATACACGCTAGAGCCACTTTCCACTGTGAATTCGCGAGTAGTCCTGCTCGGAGCGGTACGCATGGGGCCTGTGCGGCTGATCGATAATCTTCTGGTGACCGTTCCGCGACAGCGCTCCTAGTGCACGAACCGGTACTAAGAAAAGAAATTCTGGTGGAAGCTTTGTCCCACCAGCAAGCTCAGAATGACCTGACTGAGGCGATTCTTATCGGCCGTGACCATTTCGAGGAATCGGATACCCATTGATCCTGGCCTTGACGAGCAGACCATCGCCGTTTCAATCTTAATCGGTTCCTCATCGGAAGCCGGTTTGATGACCAGCTCGACAACGTTCCTTGAGGCAAGGTCGCCGCTGTCTCAAGCGTGCACCCACCCATGGAAATGTCGGTCACTCGATTGGTCGTTTGTACGGCGTTATCTGCGAGGAGGTTGGCGCGGAACGACACCGGTAGCCTCTTGTATTCCCGGCGATCAGTCGCTGATGGAGGGGATGGAGACTGGCTCCGAAAGACCCGGAAGCGTGAGGTACAGAGCTGACAGCGGAATGGAAAGACTCGGAAGCGATTGAGAATCCGGTCCATAATTCCTTCATCATGGAGTATTCGAACGAAGGGAGTGCCGCAACTTGGACAGTGTGGATCTCTCATGAGCTCTCGGAAGAACCTCCAGCAGTATCGTGGGTTGATAGTGACGATGCCATTAGGGTATCTCGTTGTGCCTCCAAGATTGGGTCGATATGAGCGGGCGAATACGTTGAGGGTTTCACCCATTTTCCATCTGCCCGTTTGTAGCCACCCACCTTGCTCAGATTTGACCGGTGAACCTCCTGAAACACCGGTTCCATGTCAATTCCATAGGACACGGCTGTCCCATAGGTAACGTAGAGGAGATCCGCCATTTCCTTTGCCACCGCAGCAAGATTCCCAGCAGCCATGGCTTCTTTCAGCTCATCGAACTCTTCCTGAATGAGACGGACACGAAGCCGCTTCGTCTCTTCGTTGAGTTCTGTCGGAACCGTCTGGACCAGAATATCAAACCTGCTATGAAATGCTTCTACCATGGTCTGTTCGTTAGTCATGCGCGCTCCTTCATTCGGTATCAAACGATAAGGTTTTGCGGGGAACGACCTCTGTCGGTTCAAGCGCGAGGATCTCGCGGTCAGAGGACACTCCCAATTCTTTAAAACGTCGCGCTGTCGGGAGAATACGCGTCTCAAGGGAGCCCACGGCACGGTTATATGCCGATACGCTTTTGCCCAGGGCCTGACCCACATCGTTCATATGTCCCGCCAACACAGCCATCCGCTCGTAGAGTTCTTTGCCCAGCCGGCCTGCTTCTTCCGCGTGAGCCGACATTCGCTCCTGTCGCCACCCGTAGGCAACTGCACGTAGTAATGCGATCAATGTCGCTGGGGTCGCCAGCACGATTCCATTCGCGAACCCTTCTTCAATGAGCTGCGGATTCTGGTCCAAGGCGGCGCCGAGGTATTGCTCGCCGGGAAGAAACAGGACGACGAACTCTGGGGAATGTTCGAACTGTGTCCAATAGGCCTTCAACGATAGTTCATCCATGCGGCTCTTAAGCTGAGCAGCATGGCGCCGTAATGCGTCCGCTTGTTGGACATCATTCTGTGCTTCATGGGCATCCAGATAAGCCGAGAGGACGGTTTTCGCATCAACGATAATCTGGCGACCGCCTGGGAGCTGGACCACCATGTCAGGTCGAAATCGTGCATCCTCGCTGGCCACGGAATGTTGCTCGATAAAATCACAGTGCTGGACCATTCCGGCAAGCTCGGCGACTCGTCTTAAGGTCAACTCACCCCATTGGCCTCGTACGGTCGGAGCTCGCAGGGCTTTGACCAGGTTTCCGGTTTCTTGCTGTAACCTCTGTTGGGAATCAGCCAATGATTTGAGATGTTGATCCAGCCCACCGTAAGCCGACTGGCGTGACTGCTCCAGAAGACGCAGTTGCTCGTCGTAACGCCGCAGTGTGTCGTGGAGCGGACGCACCAACGCATCAATCGCCTGCTGGCGCTGCACCAGGTCTCCATCTGCTTTGACATGAAGGGTTTCGAATGTCACAGCGGCGAGTTTCAAAAATGCCTCGTTGTTTTGCTTCAACGCCTCGCCGGAGAGGACTTGGAACGACCCCACGAGTTCTTGACGTGCCTGTTCGAGTAAGGCTTTCTGTTCGATGAGTTGCCGTGTCGTATCTTCCATCCGAGTTTCTGCCATCACGCGGGCTTGTTGAGTCTGGGACAGTTCCTGGCGAAGGGACAAGACCGCAGTCCGCTCTTGTTCCAGTTGCTTTCTCACTTCGTGGGCGGTGGCCTCAGCGCGGTGGGTCTGAGGGCGCAAGCGTCCATCGATCCAAAGCCCTACTAATAAACCACCGAGCAGCAATCCGACCCCAATGCCTATGAAAATGGGGTTTGCATCGGTCATTTGTATGACAAGTTCAAAAAAGTGATCGATCAAGGAACTCCCATATATAGGGTCTTAACACGATAATGGAGGCACAGTACGCAAGGTATTGAGAAAGGTCAAGAAGCAGAAGACCCGGATCAAATAGCTCTAGCCACCCGCGGAGTATGGGGATGGCTCGATACAATGGTCCCCGATCCGGCCTCAAGCCTGACCTGTAGGCCATCAGAAAGCTGAGCCATCGCTCCCTCCACGTTGGCGACGGTCGGTAGCCCATATTCGCGAGCAATGATGGCTCCATGAGACAAGGTCCCACCCATTTCTGCAATCAGTCCGCCGGCAATTCCAAAGAGAGGCGCCAGGCCTGGATCGATAACCGAGACGACTAGGATTTCGCCTGGTCTCACGTGGCCCCAATCCATAACAGACCGGATCCGTCGGACCGGACCGATCACGGATCCGGCGCTGATTGGCATGCCGGTCAACTGACCGGGCTTGGCGGATTGGGTTGATATCAGCGTCTGTTCGTTGATGGAATTCCAATCTGGAATGGTATCTGGGACCGTGACTACTGCATGGCGGTCACGTTCAGTACGTCGCTCTTGGACGATGGCCTTCCAGTCTTGGGTACTTCCGGCTAAGAGATCGGTGCGATCATCGATCGAGAGAAAGAAGATGTCATCCCGCTGATCAAGGCGACCCTGCGACACCAGGAGTTCTCCGAGTCGTAACAGAAGGGTACGGATTGCAGCAGAGTAATACATCAAATGATGCCGATTCGCCTCTCGCAGGGCGAAGAAGCGACAGAGTCTTCGGTAGCACCATGAAAAAACCATCCATCTGTCGAAACGCCCAACCGAGTCGCTCTTTAATCTTGGTTAGCGCGGCGACTCTTGTTTTCTGCTGACG
>JAAUPT010000146.1 GCA_012032965.1 Nitrospira sp. | reverse complement strand
ATGGTGACGGGTATCGATCTGGTCAAAGAACAAATTCGTCTTGCTGCGGGCCATTCACTCTCCATCCGCCAACAGGACGTCGTACTCACCGGCCATAGTCTTGAATGTCGTATTAACGCAGAAGATCCTGAGAAGTTTACGCCATCTCCCGGTGTAATCACGAAATACAGCCCACCTGGAGGGTTTGGAGTTCGCGTTGACTCAGCTATGGAATCAGGCTCGACGGTGGTTCCCTATTATGATTCCATGATTGCTAAACTGATCACCCATGGCCGTAACCGTCAGGAATCCATGGCGCGTATGAAACGCGCGCTGAGTGAGTTCGCCATCGAGGGCATCAAGACGACCCTTCCGCTTCACCGCCGAATCCTTGATGATCCGGACTTTCAGAAGGGTCATGTCTCGACGACCTTCCTGGAACGATTCTTAGCAAGTTAGCCGTACGACCTCTCTTCAAACTGCCACTCGCTGTATCCATTCTTCCAATAACATTTCTCATCCCTTGGTCGCAGTAGAGGCCATGTTAGGGTAAACTTAACGTGGTATCAGCACAGCAATCGCGCGTGCCAAGGAAGAGGTGATTCTCTCCCGTCTTCTTGATAGGATAGATCTGTTATTCGAGGATAACTCTTGGAACGTATGCGACGGATCATTCTAATTATCAGTGTGTTAGCGGTCGCGTTGGCCATTGGCGGCTACGTGTTTTTTAACGGTGAACGCAAAATCTCCGTACAGTACCGAACGGCAGCGGTCGAGCGTGGCCCTGTCATTTCTATCGTTAGTGCGACAGGAACAATTAATCCCGTGGTGTTAGTGGAAGTGGGGACCCAAGTATCGGGAATGGTTAAGAGTCTCCACGCGGATTTTAACTCACAGGTGAAGGCTGGAGAGACTGTCGCAGTCATCGATCCTGAGCCATTCAAAGCGCGCCGAGAGCAGGCTGTCAGCAATTTGGACGTCGCGCGCTCGAATGTCGCACGATTCAAGGCCGACTTGGCCCAGCGAAAGCGTGAACTTGACCGTGTGCAATCGCTATTGCCTCAGCAGTTCGTTGCGCAAAACGACGTCGATGTTGCACGCACTAGTTACGAGAGTGCGGAAGCCCAATTGCGGGTCACGGAGGCTCAAGTCAGGCAGGCGGAGGCTGCATTAAATGCAGCCGAGCAGGAATTGAAATATACTGTCATTCGTTCGCCCATCGATGGGATCGTTGTAGCCCGTAACGTTGAAGTAGGGCAAACAGTCGCGGCCAGCTTTGCGACACCAAACCTGTTTCTGATCGCGCTTGATCTCACTAAAATGCAGGTCAATACCAACGTGAGTGAATCGGACATCGGCGGGATGGCAGAGGGGCAAGAAGCCGTCTTTACGGTGGATGCCTATCCGGGTGAGTCTTTTACTGGCACCATTCGACAAGTGCGCCTTGCCCCTATCAATGTACAGAATGTGGTTACCTATAATGTTGTGGTTGGCGTTGAGAATAAGGATCTACGGCTGAAGCCAGGCATGACAGCCAATGTGTCGATCGTTGTGGCCCAGAATGATCAGGCGTTGAAGGTTCCAAACGCGGCACTTCGATTCATGCCTCCAAAGGCAGAGCGAGAGCGTGGTGAGGTCGACGGGCCTTCAATAGCGAAAAGCAATGAAACGCTGACACAGAAAACGGTCTGGACGCTAACGGAAAACGGAGACCTTGCTCATGTGTCCGTTCAAACCGGGATCTCAGACGGTGTCGCAACGGAAGTACAATCTGGCACCCTGACAGAGGGTGAGCTGGTGGTGTCGGTATCGAACAGTCAGTGGGAGAGGACAAAGGGTCTGAGTTGCCGCCTGGTTTTGGAAGTAAGAAGCGTCCACGTTCTCGATGAGATCGTGAGACAAGTTTTTTATCTATTTTGCTGTGAAGTGCGAATACTGGCCAACTGACGCATTCGTAACTGTGCGCATGGATCACCGTCATCGTGAAGCCCTTGATTGTCTGCAAAGACGTGTGGAAGGTGTATCGAATCGGGGATGTCGATGTCCAGGCCTTGCAGGGAGTAAATCTCACCATCGAACAGGGTGAGTTTGTTGCGATTATGGGATCAAGCGGATCGGGCAAATCCACACTCATGAACATCCTCGGTTGTCTGGATACGCCAAGCAGGGGGCACTACTGGCTCAATGGGGTCGATGTCGGAAGTTTGCACTCAGACCAGTTGGCGGAGATTCGGAATCAGCAAATCGGGTTTGTATTTCAGAGTTTTAACCTGATCCCGCGTACAAGTGCGTTGGAAAACGCTCAGCTGCCGCTGTTTTACCGTGGGCTTCCTTTAAGAGAGCAACGGGCGCTCGCATCTGCCGCGCTTCAGCGCGTTGGTTTACGCGGCCGCGAGGAACATTCTCCGACGCAACTTTCCGGTGGACAGCAACAACGAGTGGCAATCGCTCGCGCTTTAGTGGCGGCGCCTTCCTTATTGCTGGCCGATGAACCAACTGGGAATCTTGATACGCAATCCAGCCGAGAAATCATGGACATTCTCAGTGAGTTAAACCAGGACGGTATGACGGTGATCTTGGTGACTCATGAGAGTGATGTCGCTGCCTTTGCGTCGCGAGAAATTGTGATCAAAGATGGTCAGATCCAGAGCGATCGAATGACCAAACAAGGAGTTCACACGGCGGAGGTTTAGGGTGTTTTTGTGGCTCACAATAGTGACGGCGCTGCGAATTCTCCGACGAAATCGGTTGCGGGCTGGCTTGACGTTGCTCGGAATCGTGATTGGTGTCGCCGCTGTCATCGCGATGGTCAGTATCGGTGAAGGGGCAAAACAGGCGGTGCAGAAACAAATTGCCTCAATCGGTACAAATGTCATTATGGTTTGGCCTAGCGCAACGAGGGTGGGTGGCGTGCGAGGCGCACAAGGTAGTGCTGTCACAATGACAGTTGCGGATGCATTGGAGCTGAAGAAGAAAATTCCCCTCCTAACTGACACTGGTTGGTCAAAAAGAGACGTAACGCAGATCGTAAATGGGAACCGTAATTGTAACAGTCCGGTCTACGGGGTATCACCAAGCTATCTTCGTATCCGAGACTGGTCGTTAAGCAGTGGAGGCCCCTTTACGCAGACAGATATTGGGATAGTGCTGCCCCTTTGTAGCACTTCTGGGTCAGACGGTGGTTGAGGACCTCTTTGAACCGGGAGAAGAGCCGCTCGGTGCGCTGATTCGCATCAATAACGTCCCACTCCGCGTGATCGGGGTCTTATCGCCGAAGGGGCAGTCGCTTTATGGTTCAGATCAAGACGATGTCGTCGTCATTCCTTTTTCGACCGCCGAGCGAAAAGTCTCTGGAAGTTTGTTTCTAGGATCGGTGGGAGGCATTTACGCTTCGACAGATCGACTCGAGGACATCCAAGACGCGACAGAAGAAATTCGCCAGGTAATGAGATCTCGCCATCGCCTAAAGAAGGGAGACCCTGATGATTTCACAATTCGCACGCAGGTAGAGATCGGAATGGTGCAGGAGGGGACAAGTGAAACATTGACAGTCATGTTGATGGTGATCGCATCTGTCTCACTCTTGGTCGGCGGCATCGGAATCATGAATATCTTACTCGTCTCTGTAACCGAACGGACTAGGGAAATTGGGATTCGGATGGCGGTTGGCGCTAAGCGATTACACATTATGATGCAGTTTTTAATTGAAGCGATGACTCTTGGTGTCGTCGGCGGGCTCATCGGAGTGGCGTTTGGGATTCTGGCTGCACGCCTGACGACCATCATTGCCGGGTGGCCGACGATCATTTCGAGTGATGCAGTTGTGATCGCTTTTATCTTTTCTGTCGCAGTGGGCCTGTTTTTCGGTCTCTATCCAGCCAATAAGGCTTCTCGCCTCAATCCCATCGAAGCATTGCGCTACGAATAGAAATATGGCACAGGAGAAAGTATTTCTCCATCAGCTTTTCGGTGTAATGATGGCCTCGATCGCTCGAGATTGGGATGCATCGATTTGATGTGCGAGATCCACGACGAAAGGATCGCAATATTCCTCTCCGTCTGATTGATGAGTGATCGTGATGATGGGTTGATGCACTTGTGTTGGATTGAGTTCAGTGACGACCGCCAACTCCTGTGTATTGAGTCGGACGTGACTATGAACTGGATAGATTCCTATCAACCCTATTAAGGTCGATACGATTCCTTGATCGAGTTTGCTCTTCTGTGATTCCTGATAAAGGCGTTGGAAGGTTTGATGTGGCGTCAGTGGAGTGTTCCCTCCAAATCCAGTAAGCAATTCATCATATCGGTCAACAACCATGAGGATGCGGGTACGGTCGGACGTAAACTCCCCTCGCGCTTCTTTGGGGTACCCACTGTCGTCGAGGTAAGCATGATGATTGGCAATGAGATGAAGGACGGATGGGTCGAACCTACCTTGTCGTTGCAACGTAAGAACCCCTCGATTGGGATGAGTCTCAAATTCAACCTTCTCGGCCTGCGAAAGGCCGGACACGGTATGGGATCGATGCCAAATGGCAGGCCGGATCTCCAAGAGCCCGATGTCGTGTAGTAGAGCAGCAGTCGCAAGCTCCTGCAATTCCAGTGGATTGAATTGGAGTGCTTGCCCAAGGATGAGTGATAGGGTGCAGGTCGTCAGAGCATGTTGGCTCAGCCTCGAATCACCTGGCTGATTCTGGCTGAGGGCGATGAAAAGGGATGAGTGTGTGAGGGTTCTCGTGACGATGGTGATTTCTTGGACGGCTTCGGAAGCCTGTTGCGTATTGACCGTCCCGGTTTGGGATATGGTCGTGAAAACAGCTTGGACAGCCTGAGTTAGTTGTTGCTTGGCTAGCGTGGCCTGCGCGTATTCTTCATTCAACTGAGCCAAAGGCTTGAGTGTTTTGTGGACCTGAATCGGAGATGCAGGGGCTGTAGCCGAGGCTGTTGTAATCGCGCCATGCTGTACGTGTGGAGCGATTCCACGGTCGAGATCGATCACGACCATTCTGACTCCTGCGCGGACTAATTTGTCAATTTGAGAAGCACGCTCCACCAGAAACGAGTGGCGGAGAAATGGAGACCGATACCAAGGAAGGTCTAGCGCGGAGACATACATTCCGATCTGCAGGTCAGTGATGGAGATGTGCGTAGCTGCCATGGGAGCACAGGTTGTGTGTGTAGCTTGGTGAAATAATAAGTCCTCTAGGTATCGGAAAGAACGAGAGAGAACTGTAGGTGGGCGATTGTCGAAGTCCGTAGTTATGTCGAGGAGGCTAAGGGATGGAGGATTGACAGTGAAAGTTCAATGCGAGGGTTCGCTTTATCGACATGTTTGTAGAGATGGGTTTCGACGATCCGGTTATCGTTAATACCGAGGCCTTCGCATACAGCATCTTGAGTGATCTTAAGGCCCCCATCGAGATCACGGCGTAATGAGGAGGCAAAGAAGAATCTGATAGAGATGACTAGCGGTCCAGATTGAAGCCGATCTTGAAGCAGGAGCCTGGCCGGGGATTGTGCTAGTGCAAGCCACACTTGTTGCCCGACCTGTATTTTATATGCACGCCCAGCAGAGGATAGCAAACGACGTCCGTTCACTGTCGCATACTGATGGTTGATGCTGGGAGGAACAGGAAGGCTGACC
>JAAUPT010000145.1 GCA_012032965.1 Nitrospira sp. | reverse complement strand
TGATCCATTTTATTATTTCGCTAGCTACAAGGTAGGCAAGAATCCTACTGCGATTACAACCGTAGATCTCAATCAAGACTCGTTCACAGATGTGATCACCACAAACATTTCAAGCAATACGATTTCGATACTATTGGGCAACGGGGACGGTACATTTCGAGATCAAATCCAGTTGCATGTCTGTCAGGAGCCACGTGCTCTCGCGATAGGCGATTTTAATGAAGATGGCCACTCAGATGTCGCCTTGGCGTGTTCCGGTGGAGATGAAATTGCACTACTTTTAGGCTACGGCAACGGAAGATTTGAAGAGGGTCAGCGATATCCGGTCCATCGATCGCCGATCGCTCTGGCGACCGACGACATCAATCGTGATGGGCATGCTGATTTGGTAGTGGCATTGCGGAACGACAAGGTCAAAGTGTTTCTCGGAAACGGAACTGGGGAATTTCGCCATGGTGTGCAGTATGAACACGGAGATACACCGACATCAGTCGCACTGTCTGATCTCAACGCCGATGGGTACCTAGACTTGGTCGTGACAAATGGTGGACCCATGTCGAACGCCGTCTCCATTTGGCTCGGCAACGGAGATGGTTCCTTTCGCGATCCCAAAGACTATTCGACCGGCCATCGTCCCTTAGGAGTGAGTTTTGCGGACTTCAACAACGATCACCACAGTGATCTTTTGGTCATCAATGGAGAAAAGGACTGCTTTACCACCTTTCTAGGCAATGGCAATGCTACGTTTCGACCTGGTAAGGACTCAGGTGCCGATGCCGGTCCAAATTTTGGGCTGGCGAGGGACTTTAATGGCGATCGTCTTGTGGATGTTGCCATTGTGAATCTCCAATCAAATGATCTCTCGATCTTGTTCGGGAAAGGCGATGGCACCTTTCACTATCCGCCGAGAAACTACCGTACAAAGTCTGGCCCATTCGCTCTATCCTCCTTTCCTGTGACCATTGTCGGGGTCGAGGAACCAGGCCTGGCAATTGCCGACAATGGAAGCGGGAGCGTTTCAATTTTTCTGCATAAAGGGCTCAAACCAACAGCAAGGTCACAGTCACACGAATAGCGGCGAAGGATCGCCATCTATTCTTGACAGCCCAGAGGGCCTTCGCTAGAGTTGCTGTTGGGTTCACCGGTGTAGGTTGATAGGCATACCAATGGCGCTTCGATCCTTTGCATGGTGGTTCATGATTGGGGCCCTGATGACCCTCTCGGTCCTGATGGTCCAGGGTGGGGTACGGGATTTATGGGAAGGGACGCAACCGGCTGGAGGCACCAATGTGTTCGTATATTTCGGCACGACACTCATTGGAGGTGGCTTACTTGCCGGATGTGTTGCATTGGTCATGAATCGACTGCGGTAGTTCGGAGAGAGTGAGACATGTATGCAGTGTTTGAAGTGCAGAGGATTCATGATGGTGGAGCGGCACTATACCCTCATCAACCGCAGAATTTACGCTCGATGCTTGAATTGTGGATTTTGGATAGATTTAGCCGATCTTCTCCGGTTTTTTCATAAGGTTATCGATAGTGGGCGGAAGGGTGATAAGGTGCGGGAGTCGTTCACCTTCTAAATAGACGGGTGGCTTTGGGACAGAAAGACTACTCCTGGCCTGGTCATCGACCGCCACGATGGTGTCGGTTGGTTGTACTGCCAACTCTCGTTACGGCCTTCGCTATCCCTCTAATTCTTCTATCGAGTCTTCCTGCCTCTGGGTTGGAAATTCAACCTAAGGCTCAGGCGAATCGCATCGTTGCGTATGCCCAGCGACCGCTTCCTTGGAAACGGATTCCTGCACACAGTATTCTCCTGAAAGAATTGAAATCCGGACGTGTACTTTATCAACATCAAGCAGACAAGCGTTTATCGCCGGCTAGTCTGACCAAGATCATGTCGGCGCTGGTCATACTTGAGAATGGCCGGCTCGAGGATATGCAACGGTGAGCAAAAATGCGGCACGAGCTCCTAAGACTCACCTGCGATTGAAAGTCGGTGAGGTCTTTCGCGTGAAGGATTTGCTGAAGGCCATGATGATGGTATCCGCCAATGATGCCTGCCTCGCGGCGGTAGAACATGTTGGCGGAAATGAAGAGCGGTTTGTAGAGTTAATGAACACGAAGGCGACATCATTGGGCTTACACGGGACTCATTTTAGTAACGGCTGTGGTTTTGATGGGCCCGATCACTATTCGACCGCTGAAGATCTTGCAAAGCTAAGCGAAGTCGCGATGCGGAATGGGGTGTTTCGAGCGCTCGTGAAAGAAGAACGTGAAATCATCACACCTGTGAGCGGCTACCGCGCGTATGTCCTACATAATACCAATCGCCTTCTTGGTCGAATTCCTGGTGTGGAAGGGGTGAAGACGGGATTCACCTCAAAAGCTGGCCGATGCTTGATTGCTAAAGTTTCTCAAAACGATAGAGATTTGTTGCTGGTCATCTTGAACTCCAACCGCAGATGGACTACTGCCAAGAGCTTAATCGACTACGGGTTTCGTCTCACGAATACAATTCAATAATCGGGCGTAATCCATCCCATTCAACCAGGTAAACATCCTGTTATCCCACCTGTGCCGGGCTAATTTGCCAAGCTGTTAGTGAAGTAGAGTCACTAGTAGGTGCGAGATATTACGGGGAAAGAATGGAGTGGGGAAGGAGGTCGCGTGAGAAGGGATTAGTGAGGTTGGGCGAACTCGATATTGATATCTTTCCCGAGATAATTCACTTGGAAGCCCTGCTTGTCGTACGCCAGTATTGCGCCCATAACGTTCTCGTCTCCGTACTCTTCCTGCCCCAGCAACTTACGAATCTCTTCGGGGCTTTCGCTATTGAGGACATTGCGGAAAACACCTCGGGTCTTGAAGGCGAACCGATTATTGATGAAGAGCAAATCGACCTTACCGTCCTGAATTCGGACTCCAGCCATTGGGCCGGTTGGTTTGCGCTGGTCGAGAAGGAAGATAAAGGCCGCCTCTTGTTCCGCCTTAATTCCGGAAAGGGGTTCGGTTACCAGGTTCTCAACCGCTTTGTTTTCTGAGTCACCGAGTTTGACACCAAAGAGCGAGATATCGACGCTTGAGATGGTTTTTGGTTCCATGACATCGGTCTGACTCAATTCGTATCGCTCGGCGTAAACCAAGGAACACGCAGTGAGCAGGCCAATGAAAACCACGCTGGCAATCCGAGGGGGGCTCTTTTCCATAAGACAATCGCTTTTCTCTATGACGGGATCAATGACCTATCCGAGGCATCGTTAGAGAGACGGACTTGCAAAGCTCAGTTCCTGTTATTCTAGCCAATCCGGGATCGAAGCTGCAAGAAACGCGGATAAATGGTTGATGGACCGATGCCCATCGCCTATGTGATGGCGCAGATTCCTCAAGACCATCGATCATGACGTCGACTGTACGCGTAGTAACATTTCGCCCAGCTCGCGAAGCCGGAGAAAGTATGGCTGGCAATCAGTCTCCAGCTCTGTCGTTAAATCATCAAGATCGCGCAGGCAATCCTTCACGATGGTAAGCCGTTGGTTGTCGAGACCATCGGAGCTCTCAAGGTAATAGACCACGCACCCGCTGATGACCGTATCGAGTGTCATCAATTGTCCTTCGTGCGGACTTGAAAACCGAGGCCATCCGTTAGCGCAGTGCTGTTCCCACGCGGTTGCGATCGTATGTCGCGTCATGAGGTGCTCTTTCGTCCTGCTACCGAGCATCACCCTAGCGTACAGACCAGTTGTGAGGCAAGCACCGGAGACAGCAATCGTGACCGAATGGGATTCGAACGGGTGGGCGATTATGGGTACAATCCACGCTGGAGATGGGCTTGAGCGACCTGGTCAATCCCGCTCATGAGCGCCGCCATGCGCATTGAAACCCGACGGTCAGTTGAAAAGTGAAGCGTGCGATGAAAGGCGGACGTGATGATATTCTGTAGGCGATTCTGAATGTCGGCTGCGCTCCAGAAGAAGCGCTGAAGATCCTGAACCCACTCGAAGTATGAGACGATGACCCCACCGGAATTTGCCAGAATATCAGGAATCACAAATATTCCTTTGTCCTCCAGAATGCGATCGGCTTCGAGTGTCGTCGGTCCGTTGGCTCCTTCAGATAGGATTCGACACTTCAGGGAATTCGCATTGCGATGCGTAATCTGTTCGGATAGTGCAGCGGGAACGAGCACGGTGCATTCCAATTGGAGTAATTCCTCATTCGTGATCGCGTCTCCTTGTTTAGTTTCACGGAGTGGCTGGCTGGAATCACGACGGAGAAGATGTGCAATGTCCAACCCCTTGTCGTTGTAGATGCCGCCAGTGACATCACTGACGGCTATCACACGTGCCCCTTGTTGTTGCATGATGCGAGCAGTATGCGAGCCGACGTTTCCGAACCCTTGAATCGCCACCGTCGCATTCTCCAAAGGCAGCTTCACATGACGTAATGCTTCCTGTGTCACATATACTACACCCCGCCCGGTTGCTTCTTCTCGACCCAAGCTGCCGCCGAGCGACAGCGGTTTTCCGGTGACAACTCCAGGTACAGCATATCCGACCTGCTGGCTGTAGGTGTCCATTATCCAGGCCATGACTTGGGCATCGGTCCCCACGTCAGGGGCAGGCACGTCCTTTACCGGTCCGATCAATGGGAATATTTCCGCCGCGTAGCGCCTGGTCAGTCGCTGTAACTCAGGAGAGGACAGACTCTTGGGTGCGACTTGGACGCCGCCCTTCGCTCCACCATATGGCAAGCCTGCCAACGCACATTTCCATGTCATCCACATGGCCAGAGCGGCCACTTCACCAAGATTTACATCGGGGTGGTACCGCACTCCACCCTTGGAGGGTCCGCGTGATGAATCATGCTGCACGCGATAACCGGTAAAGACCTCGACATGCCCATCGTCCATCAGGACGGGAAGACTGACGACGAGTGAGCGCTGTGGGAGCTTCAGGCGTTCGCGGAGGTTGGGGTCCAGGTTCATCGCCTCCGCGGCCCGATCGAATTGCGAGACGGCTAAGCGAAAGGTCGGCGTCAAAAGTTCCTGCATAGAGCTCCTTCAGGATCAGTGTGGGCGTAGCACTGTCCTTGCGTGGAAACCGGTCGTGGGCCGCTTGAGGAAAACACCATGGTGAAGGTCTCAGCAAGTTGCTGCTTGACCGCTTCGACCGGGACGGCTCGTTGAGAAACAGCCGCCATGGATGTCACAGAACAATCGGACAATCCACATGGGTGAATTTGGCGGAACGGGGCTAAGTCTAGATCGACATTCAGGGACACTCCATGTAGCGTCACTCCTTGTTGAATTCGTATGCCAACAAAACTGATCTTCTTCAGCTGCGGCCGCATGATCCACACACCAGGTTTGTCAACGATACGAACACCGGTGATATTCCAGTACTCAAGTAAGCGAATGACAACCTCCTCAAGTAACCAAACTAGTTGCTTGGCCCCTGTGGCGTACCGATGAAGTTTCAGGATTGGATAGAGGACTACCTGCCCGGGGCCATGAAAGGTTACGGACCCACCACGGTTCACATGGTGGAATTCCGCTCCGTTCTCGCATAAAGCTGTCTGATTCCCACCCCAGTCTGATGGTCGTGTCCTGCGTCCTAGCGTATA
>JAAUPT010000144.1 GCA_012032965.1 Nitrospira sp. | reverse complement strand
TAAAGGCGGGAACCACGGTACCTGGCGTCACGCTCAAGGCCGACAGGTTGTCGTCGCTCGATAAGAGTCGTGTGACGTTAATGGTATAGGTAGTCTCCAGGCCGGTCTGTGACGTCAAGGCAATGAGGATTGTAGTGATCGATCCTGGTGCGCCGAGCAAGATGGAACGTCCTTGCCCTGCAGCAGTGACAACTCCGTTGATCGTCATGGTTACCGTGCTGTCCTTGGGAGTTGCTGTTACCGTGACGCTGGTTGCAGATGTCGGCGCATTGACGACATAGTTCGTGGTATTGCTGAAAAACGCTGGCTGGAGGGCACCGGGAGTAACCTCCAAGCTGGAGAGCGGTACATTGACATCCTCCGACACCGAGACGGAGTCACCGCAGCCGCCGGAACTTACGCCGAGTGCGAGGAGAAGAACCACCGCAAACCGTCGTCCTAACTGGATCAGATTCCGTCTCATGTGACTCCGATTACTTTCTTCTGATGTTGGGAACGAAGGCACTGTTCATGCTTATGAACCCTAACCGTAGATGCCGATACTACGAGTTGGCTTGAAATCGGTCTAGCCCTACATAGGTAAGGGTTTGCTGGAGGTGAAGGTGCAACAGGCAAGAGGATGAGCTAGGTTCTCAGAACCAAAGTGGTGGAACGTCTGATGACACAAGAATGCCGACCTGCCGTAGTGAATATCGTCAGCGCCTAGTTTCCGAATCGTCCTTCGATTTGGCGAGGAGTTCGGTCTTTGAGGGGATTTGAGTGAGAAGGTCCGGGCGCACTTGAAACACCCCATTCAGTCGTTGGCCGGTGGCATAGAGCAGATCACCTGCCCGGTTCCCGAGCGTCAGTTTCCCGATCGTTCTGCCGTCTTTGCTGGTGGCAACAAATTCAGCAGCTGGCGCCAGCAGCCCATAGGGAGCAAGGGGTGCGGATTGTTTCATCACACGTTCTTCTGCGGGATGATTCGCCACACGGCTGACAAACAGATCAGCCGCATCCTGACTAACCTTCATCATGGGCTGATCTTCAAGCACCCACTCGCCGCTTTGATTGATCAACACATACTGCTTATCTCTCGTTTTCACTGACAACATGGCCACGTCCGTATAATCGAGACCGAGGAGTCGCTTGTCCTGAACATTGAAGAGATCTCGTGTCAGGTCCTTGATCAACACAGGGTTAATGCGATAGAGCGGTCCATCCGGTGTGGTCTCTGCAATCGCCTCACCGCTCTGAGGGTCGGGTTGATAGAGGCGGACTGACTGGTCGCCTGCCGCGGTAGATAGCGTGATTTTCATTTTTTGCGTTGTGAGGGTCTTGGCGACGGCGTTTCGCCCCGGCCCTGAGTCGATGATGCTCAGTGCTTTCAGATCTTCCAACCGAAACATCAATGATCGGACCTCATTCTGGTCAGCTTCCGCTTCGATAGGATAGACGATCTTCCATGAGGGCCGAGGCTTGTTTTTCGCCATATTGTCGATCACGATTTCGGTGGTTGGGTACGTCAGGCGGACTCGTTCGACATCGTTTTGTGTAAATCGCAAGAGCTCCTTTCGGCGGAAGGTCATCAAGGATTTATTGATGAAGTCCTTCGGCGCGAGGGTCGTCAGTAACACGTGCCGGTCTGATGCACGAAGGATGTACAGGGTGTTGGAAAGGGGACCGCTGTCGCCGATGGAAATTGTTTCCTGCTGCGTCCCTGCTGCGATGGTCAGGGTGGTCACCGGCTGTTCGAGCCCGAATGACGCCAAGGTGGTGGCTTGCTCTTCGAGAGTCCGGGTGATGGTCCCTGTCACCAGCGCTCGAATGAGCGATTGCACTTCGCGATTGTCGGCGTCGGTTTGAAGCGGAGCAACGATCGACCATTTCCCCGGTGCATCCAGCCTGAAGTTGATCGGTCCCTGAGCGGTGGTGATCGAAAGCCCGGTAATCGCGGTCTCAGGGAACGGTAGGAGTTGCTTCTGCGCAGTTTCTTGTTTCTCTTCTCGTTCTTTGGTGGGGAGTTCCACGAGGTAGAGATAGCCGCCTAGACCAGCGAGAATCACCAGGAGTAGCAGTGTGGGCCAGTAACGTGACATAGCCTAGAGGCGTCTGCGCTTTCTCCATACGATGATGCCAGTGAGCAACGTCAAGAGGGGAAGGAAGACGACCTGAATATAGATCAGTGTCCGTTCCTGGGTGGGGTTGGGTGTGAACGGCCGCAACGCCGGCTCTTTGGGTGCGATGGAAATCAAGTCTCGTTCCTCGGCCAGCCAACCCATCGTATGGAGAAAGAAGTCGCTGTTGCCGGGGAAGTTGAAGAAGGCATTGGACACGAAGGTGGAGTTGCCGATGACTGCGATGGCCGGGCGAGGTTCGCCTTCTTCCGGGGCCTTCTTGGGCGACAACGCAGCGGCCCATGGGGAGCGGTCCTTTCACATCTTCCTTTTCACTTAAGCTCACGACGCGCCCTTGCATGTTGGTTTCGGCCCAACTGTTCGGCGACGTGCGAGCCAGTGGCACGAAATCCCAGTCTTTCCCGCCTTGCTCATCGAAGGTTATATGTCGGGATAGTGGCAACAACACGGCGGACGTGAGGTCCTGCGTGATCTCATGTTCAGTAAACGTTCTGACCAACAATGCGGTGAGGTCTCCTTGGGCCAACCGATCTTGCAGGTCCACCAGTACGCCTGGGCCCAGACCAAGACCCCAATGAGCGAGCAATGTATCCAAACCGGTCTGGGTATCGGGATCGGCCAACACCAAGAGGTGTCCACCTTTCTCTATGTACTCCCGAATACGGTCTTGCTCGTCTTTCGTAACGGAACGGCGTGCACCGGCTAGCACCAACACCGACGTATTGGTCGGCACGGCTGACTCCTTGAGGAGCGAGATGGTGCCGACGTCGTACCCTTGTCGAATCAGGGCTTCTTTGGCGATAGAAAGGCCGTTGCGTTCCCTTGTCCTCGATATTCAATTCGCTGTGGCCTTCCACAAAGACAATACGTTTTTTGGAATCTTTTGAGATGCGAATCAAGGCACCGGTTAGTTCAATCTCCGACGGCGAGGTCACGCGGATGGTCTGTCCATCGCTCTCGAATATAGCCGTATCGGTTCGGAAGATCCCATAGTTCTGGGCCATCTTGGGCTGTTTCTCGGGATCGATGAACTCCACGCTGAGTTTGGTAGAAGCTTGTCGATAACTCTCCAGTCGTTCTTTAAATGCTTGATAGCCAGGATCACTTTCCCGAGTGAACACGGTGATTTTGATGTCGCGCGGCAACGTTCTGAGGACACGATAGGTTTGCGGCGCAAGCGTGAAATTCTGATTTTCCGAGAGATCCCATCGCACAGAGTGGCGGGAGGCAAGAAAGTTCACGATGAGGAGGATACCCAAAAACAGCAGGATCATCAGGAAGCTATTCAGTCCCATCTTGGTGGAGCGTCGGCCGGAGAACGCCTTCACAGTCTCAAAATGAAAGACGAAAAACAGCACCAGACAGATGAGCGCCGCCCCCTCTGCAATGGTGACGGCCCACAGCCAGTCCGGTCGAAGGCTGTACGCAATCATGCCGCCGATTGCGAGTACGACTCCGATAAGACCCAGGGGAATGGATTTGAGGTTCATTTCCAGCGTGTCGATTCCACGACCCGATGTGTAAGAAACAGCATGAGCACGAGTCCGCTTCCGAAGTACACGAGATCGCTCGTGTCGATCAATCCTCGAACCAATCGGTCGTAGTGCTCCATGTAGGACACATAAGAAATAATTCGGCCTGCCGTGGTATCGCCGAGGAGACTTCCCAATCCGGCGATCAACCACATGGACAGCAGCGTGCCGAAGCTCACAAAGGCGGCGACGATCTGATTCTCCGTCAGCGCCGACGCAAACACCCCGACTGAGAGAAACAGCGCTCCCAGTAGCGCCATCCCCAGGTACCCGGTCCAGATTGGATTCCAATCAAAATCGCTGAACAGCATCAACACGGTCGGGACCAGCACCGTTAACCCCAAGAGACCAAGGTAGATCAGGAGCACACTCACGAATTTGCCGATGATAATGTCATGGATCCTGATGGGGGACGTCAGCAGGAACTCAAACGTTCGCAATTTTCGTTCTTCTGCGAACAGTCGCATGGTCAGGATAGCAAAATGATCAGCAGCACGATCCGCACGCTGGCAAAGAGGTTGCGGAAGACCAGGTCGTTCAGATTGATTTGAGCCACGCCTCCCTGCATTTGCATCAGCTGGATGGCTTGTGCTCCGGCAAATCCGACATAGAGATAGGAAAGTAGTCCGAAGATGAGCAGAAAGACCGCTCCAACGACGTAGACGATGGGAGAGACGAAGTACCCGCGGAGTTCTTTGGCGATGACGGCTTGCACAGGAGACATACGATTCCTACGCGTCCGTCCCTTCAGCGGAGGCACTGACCATCGCCTCAGCCGGCTCTGCGAGGTGATCCTCGTGGCGCGTGAGCTGGAGGAAGACGTCTTCCAATGTCATGGAATGGTACGGAGTTCGAGCAAGCCCCAGTGGGAGGAAACCACCAGGCGCGCGATCTCATCGCGCAGATCACGACCCAGCTCACATTCGAGGAGAAGACTCCCTTCTGCCTGTCCCGGCAGCACATTAAGAATGCCTGGGATCGCCCGGAGTTTCACCTCGCAGTCCGGGGGGACAGTCTTGAGGACGATTGATACCTTCTCTGATTGACGTAATCGAGCTGACAATTGTTCCGGTGTGTCTTCCGCAACGATACGACCCTTGTTGATAATGACAACCCGCTGGCAGACCGCGGTGGCCTCCGGGAGGATGTGCGTGCTGAGAATCACAGAATGTGAACCAGCCAGGCTCTTGATAAGCTCTCGGATCTCAATGATTTGCTTTGGGTCGAGTCCGACCGTCGGTTCGTCGAGGATCAGGACCGGAGGATCATGAAGGAGGGCTTGCGCTAGCCCGACGCGCTGGCGATACCCACGGGAGAGGTTTCCAATCAGCCGATGACGCACCGAACCCAGCTCAAGTCTGCCGATGGTTTGGTCGAGCGCTGCCGTGAGATTCTGTCCCGTCATGCCTCGCAGTCGGCCGACGAATGTCAGATACTCAGTGACGGTAAGTTCCTGATAGACCGGCGGAGTTTCCGGCAGATAGCCGATCTGCCGCTTCACGTCCAAGGGCTGATCGGTGCAGTCAAATCCCGCTACGCTGGCGTGACCTTCAGTAGGCGGCATGAAGCACGTGAGGATCCGCATCGTGGTCGTTTTGCCCGCACCATTAGGTCCAAGGAATGCCAACACCTCTCCCTTGGCCACCGAGAAGGTGACGCGATCAATAGCCGTATGATGGCCGTACCGCTTTGTAATGTTTTGAACGTCGATCACGAAAGTGATATCGGTGCGAACGACTGAGGAGACTGAAGTGGTCTCGCTCTCGAACCTGCAATTTACGACTACCACGGGATATTACTCACAACGTTCGAGGCAGTCAATACGGCCGTATGGGTTAAGAATGATGGGTCACTGCGTTGATATGAAGGATCACGCAAGATGTTCGTCATAGCGAGAAAGATTGCTCGCAGCGCGACGCGATTCTTTGGCGAGCTTGGATCTCTCGCTGACTGCGCACCGGCTTCTGCTGTTGAATTAAAATTCTATCTCA
>JAAUPT010000143.1 GCA_012032965.1 Nitrospira sp. | reverse complement strand
GTGGTGGCAAGAAACGGCAGATAGGATTCCAGTTTTGAGATTTGTCCCTGGGCGAGATGCGCTGCCGTCCGTTCCATCACATGTCGATCAAAGATCATCGACCCACTCTCACTGAACCCGGTTGGAATTTGATCCAACCGTTGGATCACGGAATGGAAAATTTTCGCGCAGGGACTTCCGGACGTCTGTGGTG
The DNA here is from genome assembly GCA_012032965.1 of Nitrospira sp. Lineage (GTDB taxonomy): Bacteria > Nitrospirota > Nitrospiria > Nitrospirales > Nitrospiraceae > Nitrospira_D. The sequence continues at coordinate 5,450 of JAAUPT010000143.1, read as the reverse complement.
CGTTTCGCGTCACCTCTTCAACATCTCGCGCCCGTAGCAATAAGGCCATGAACTGGCGGTCTTTGCGGTCGACCGCTCGAAAGGTCGCCCATTTGTAAAAGATGATCGCCCACGAAATGATCGAGAACCCGAGCAGCACCAACAGAACCACCTTGGAGATGCCCCCAAGCGATGCAATGATGGCCAACGGACCGGCTTGAAACATACGAGTCTAGCCTCTCCCTCCTGAGCTCTCAACAGTTCGTGGCAAAGTGGATTGTACCAAACACTGAGGAAAATGGCGGGGCCGACGGGATTTGAACCCGCGACCTCCAGATTGACAATCTGGCGTCCTAACCAGGCTGAACGACGGCCCCGTATTCTCTAGTTATGGCGGTACATGGAAAACGACAAGACACCATCAACGGTCGCCGGTCAACCCTTGAGCGAGGAAGGGAACCTCATCCCTGCAGGACTTTTCCCGTCCCTCCTACCAGAGCGATGCTCGTTGGTAGGCGGAACAGGGATCGAACCTGTGACCTCTGCCTTGTAAGGGCAGCGCTCTCCCAACTGAGCTATCCGCCCGACTTCTCTCACAACCGCCGCGGAGCGTATCAAGTCCATTTCTCCTTGTCAACCAGAACAGGCGTCGTGCTCGTTCTCAGTACATCACCTGTGATGCGCGTCACGTCATTGTTGTCTCCTCACCGTCCTCTCTGCAACTGAACGTCGATGACTGAGTTGCCGAGGAAAGAACTGTCGATGAACATGCTTCAGTCGGCGACGGTCCACATGCGTGTAGATCTGGGTCGTGGCGATATCAGCATGCCCTAACATCGCTTGAACAACACGAAGATCAGCGCCGCCTTCGAGCAAATGCGTGGCGAACGAATGTCTCAGCATGTGTGGTGAGATGGGTTTGAAGATCCCCACCCGTCGCGCACGCAATGCAAGCAACTTCCAACATCCCTGCCTTGTCAGTTCATGCCCCCGCCGACTGACAAACACGTGACGAGAGGAGCGACGCTTAAGGAGAGCAGGCCGCACCTGTTCAAGATACTCGACCAACAAATCTCGTGCCGTCTGTCCCATCGGCGCAACTCGCTCTTTACCGCCCTTCCCCATCACACGAAGGCAACCGAGATCGAGATCGATCTGCGCAAGAGTCAGGCTAACCAGCTCTGATACCCGAAGCCCGGACGCATAGAGTAACTCCAGCATCACACGGTCTCGGCGATCCTCAGCACGGTCACGGATTGGCGCCTCCAGCAACGCCGTCACTTCCTGCAGGGTCAACGTCTTGGGCAATCGTACGGCACGACGCGCGGTGGCCACATCGCAGAGGGGGTTGGCCTTGAGAATTTTTTCACGGACCAGGAAGCGATACCATCCCCGCATCGCCGAAAGCATCCGAGCCACCGATGATGCCGCCAGCGATTCCTGTTTCAGTGAAGCCAGAAACGACCGTATGATAGGTGGGGGCACGACGTCGATCATGGTGAGTCGATGCCGCAACAGGTAGCGTTGCACTCGGAACAAATCTCGCCGGTAGGACTCCAGCGTGTTGGTCGCCAGCCCTCCCTCAACTCGCAACTGGCTGAGATACCGCTCAACCAGAGGATCCAGCAAAAGAACCGATGTGTGAGCCGTCGTCATTGTCATTGGACGATAAACTATAGCCAACTCTCTTCGCAGGCACAACGAGAATGCAGTAGTTCTCCTTGACAGGTTGCACCCTTTCCGATACTAGTCTCCGTATGGCTTACCGCTGATCGAACGGAATGCTCGCCCACTCGCACCATCCTACTCCCATTGCTGCCTGGCCACTGGTGATGGTCATCACCGCTCTTGCGACAGGCTTCACCCTAGACTCCCTGTTGACCCGTTCAGGTCAGGCGGAGGCGGCAGAGACCGTCAAACCCCTGATTCCGAATCCGCCGGTTTTGAATCAGGCCAAGCAACTGATCGAGAAAGGCAACCACGAGTCCGCGGCCAATACCTTGCGACGATTCTTGACCACCAACCCACGACCCGAACATCTCGATGACACTTACTTGTTATTAGGGGCAGCGCTCTATGGCATGCGGGACTACGGCGAGGCGCTCCGTTATCTCAACCAACTCCACACAGAATTCCCTGAATCCGAGCTTGTGGACCGAAGTAAACTCTTGCTGGCCAGGACCCATGCGGCAATGGGAAACATTGACCTGGCACTGCCATTGCTCACCCAAGTTCGCACGACAACGTTGGACGCAGTCACCAAGCGCGAGGCACAGCAACTGACGGCCGAGGCCTTGGCTCAGAAGAAGGACTATGTGCGGGCTATTCATACGCTATTAGAGGGAATGGCCGGAAGTTCGGAAGAACAGGCCAAAGAAACACGGGAACAGATTCGGCAGTTTGTCACAGAGAAGTTAGACAAAAAAGGACTAATCCGCGTACGCGACGCTTATCCACGCTCATACCCTGGCGACCTCGCCTCGCTTCGGCTGATCGACTATTACGTCGGGCGTAATGAAGACCACCTGGCAGAACGGGAGGCTCAGCATTTTCTCGGAGCATTTTCTGCCCACCCCTCTGCTCAAAAAGCCAGCGAATCATTGCATCTCATCCAGTCACGGTTGAGGACTAATCAGTATGTCATCGCCGCCATCCTCCCCTTGTCTGGAAACCTGTCGACATTTGCCACCGATGTTTTGGAAGGTATTCAGCTCGCGGTGGAAAAATCTCGCGAACTGCCCGGCAGCCCTTCCGTGGGCTTGATCGTCAAGGACCATGACGTGGATCGGCCTGGTTTTCTGGAAGATCTCTCAACCCTGCTCCATGATGATCGACCGCTGGCCGTGATCGGCCCGATGCTGTCAAGAAATCTACCGGTCATGGCTGAGATGGCACAAAAGACCAGAGTGCCGTTGATTACACCGGCAGCAACCCTTCCCAATATCCGCCGGTTGGGTAATTACCTCTTCAGCACATCGCTCACCTACACACTGCAAGCCGAACGCATTGCGACCTACGCCACTCAGGATCAAGGGTACCGACGGTTCTGCATTGTCCACCCTGACACTGTCTATGGACGTGAACTTGCCCGACTCTTCGCCCAGGAGGTGTATCATGTCGGGGGCGAGATCATCGCCATCGAAGCCTTCAAGGAAGGGGAAACGGATTTTGCACCGCAAATCCAGCGACTGAAGGCCGAGGACATTAAAAAGTATGGCCTGGCAGTTCCTGTGGAGATTCCTCGCCCAACCGGCAAACCGGCCAGCCGAACCGAAAAGCGCATGCTGTACACTCCAGGGTTTGACGCAATCTTTATTCCGAGTCGTTCTCAAGATATCGGCCTGCTCGCTGCCCAGCTGGCATTCCATGACATCAGAGCGCCTCTCCTGGGTACAAACGGCTGGAACTCGCAAGACTTCGTCCGAACCGCCGATCGGACGGTCGACGGCGCAACCTTTGTTGATGGCTTCTTCCTCGACAGTCCAAATCCTGCCGTCCAGGACTTTGTTCAACGATATCGGAACCGCTTCGAATCGACCCCATCGCTCTTCACCATGCAGGGATATGACGCAGCCAGAGTGGTGATCGAGGGAATCCGTCATGGGGCGACCTCAGGAGAGGCTCTTCAAGAATTTTTTACCACCCAGCGTGACTTGCCGACACTGGCCGGCCCAGCCAGCTTCGGAGCAGACGGCACCTTGCACCGTCCGCTCTTTCTTCTCCAAGTGAAACAGGGTAAGTTTGTGCAATTGAACTGAAACGATTTCGTATGAGTTCTCTTTCCCAAATCCTTCACACAATTTCCTACATGGGACTCCCCCTCCTGTTCGCGATGGTGCTCCATGAGTACGCCCATGGATGGACGGCGGAGAAATGCGGAGATTCGACCGCGAAACTTCAAGGACGACTCACCATCAACCCCCTTGCCCATATCGACCCGTTCGGCACCGTCATCCTCCCCTTGATTTGTTTGCTGCTTCCGGGAAGCTTTCTATTCGGTTTTGCGAAGCCAGTCCCCATCGACCCACGGAATATGCATCAGCCTCGCCGTGACATGGCCTTAGTGGCCGCAGCCGGACCTGGGATGAACCTACTCTTGGCCGTCGCAAGCGCGCTGTTATTGGCTGCACTCCTGACAATCGAGCCAACCTTATCGCTACGAGGATCGACAGAAGCCGACGCCTCGACGAGCCTGCTTGGAACGATGTTGTTGCGCCCCATCGCCGTCATGGCGCTGTATTCTGTGATGATCAACGTACTTCTCGCCCTCTTCAACCTGCTTCCGATTCCACCCCTCGACGGTGGTCGCATCCTGACCGCCGTTCTGCCACCCAAGCCGGCAATTGCGTTGGCGCGATTAGAACCGTATGGAATGCTCATTCTAGTCGGGCTGATCGTGTTCGACAAAGAACTGGGCGTGATCCATACGATCACCGGAACCTTTGCCAAAGGCCTGTCCGGCACGATCCTGTCAACCGCGCTCGGCCTTCGCCCAGGAGTTGCCGAATGACAGCGCCACGAAGGCGAGTTCTCAGCGGCATGCAGCCGAGTGGACTCATGCACCTTGGGAACTATGTGGGCGCGTTAGAAAACTGGAAGGTTTTACAGGAAGAATACGACTGCTACTTCTTTGTCGCCGATTGGCACGCCCTCTCGACCAACTATGCCGACACAAGCCGCATTCGCACATTCGTTCGCGAGATGCTGATCGACTGGCTTGCCGGTGGCATCGATCCGGAACGGTCCACGATCTTCATCCAGTCTCGTATTCCGGAACACGCCATCCTGCATCTCTTGCTTTCCATGATGACGCCGGTTTCGTGGTTGGAGCGCAATCCCACCTATAAGGAAAAGCAGGAGGAGATCAAAGAGAAAGATCTCACCACCTACGGCTTTCTCGGCTATCCAGTTCTGCAGGCAGCCGACATCCTCCTGTACAAGCCTGATTTCGTGCCGGTGGGAAAAGATCAGCTCCCGCATCTTGAGCTAACAAGAGAGCTCGCGCGGCGATTCAATGACCTCTACAAGACATCAGTGTTCCCTGAACCGAAGGAACATTTGACCAAGTTCCCCAAGGTGATCGGTACCGATGGTCGAAAGATGAGCAAGAGTTACAACAACACGATCAACCTCTCGGACGCCGAGCCGGTCGTCCGGCAAAAGCTTAAAACCATGGTCACCGACCCGGCGCGAGTGAGACGGACGGACCCCGGCAATCCGGACCTCTGTCCCGTCTATGAATTCCACAATATCTATTCGCCGCAAGCGGTCAAAGATCAAGTCAACCGAGACTGCCGGACTGCAGCGATCGGTTGTATCGACTGCAAGAAACTCGTCGCAGACTGCGTGGTGGAACAGCTGACGCCGATCTGGGACAAGCGTGACAAGCTTACGCACGCGCCATCTCGCGTCGACGAAATTATCGAAGCTGGCAGCACACGAGCCGCTACGGTCGCCAGTGCCACGCTGCG
>JAAUPT010000142.1 GCA_012032965.1 Nitrospira sp. | reverse complement strand
CCCAGTGGACGGACGTGGTCCCTCTCAGAAGACCGATACCGATGATCGCAGAGCTGCTGACATGCGTGGTTGAAACAGGCAGACCCAACGTGCCTGAAAGCAGGACCAGCGACGACGTGGTCAGATTGGCCGACAAACCTTCCGTATGATTCATCTTCGTCACTCTTTCAGCGAGTACCTCTGTTACGCATCGTCCGCCCCAGTAGCTGCCGATACCCATCGCGATCGCCACCCCTGCAAACGCAATGATGTGCCAGGCGGGACTCGGCCATGTTGTCAATGTGCTGCCGAGCAAGAGCATCGCCGCGATTTTCGGGGCATCGTTCATGCCGCGCGCGAGAGATGCTAGTCCGCTGGACAACCAGTGAAGGGAGTCGAGCCCGACGGTAGGGCCCGATAATCCCGCCCGGTCGCATTGTGATGGGACCGCGGCTACTGGTATGCCGCTGCCTCCGGCTTGAAACAGGGTGCGGGTACAGCCCTGTGCATCGATCGTCACAGCGCTCGATGGTTCGGCATGATGCAGACACAGAGCCCCTCCCAGCGTTTGGCGATCATGGCCATGAGAGGATGAAACAAGATAGAAAGGCCGAATGAAAGAAAGGGGCTCACTAACAACGGGAGCACGATTTTCTTGGAGACCGTCGACCAGATTAATCCATCGACGCCAAAGGCCAGCAAACCTCCTCCAACCAGCGAACCAGTCAATGCATGGGTCGTGGAGACCGGCAGTCCGGTCTTCGATGCCAGGAGCACCCAGAGGATGGCCCCACACAAAACCGCTGGGGCTAACACTGAGGGAATAACGAGGTCCGGCTGGATAAAGCCGCTGCTGAATGTTTTGACCATGGCAGAAGCAACAAAGGCCGAAGCGGCCGCGCCGACCATTGTCCAGAATGTTCCCCACGCAATGGCCGTCCGATAGTTGGCGATACCGCTGCCGACCAGCGTCGCGATGGCCTTCGACACGTCATTTGTGCCGTTGGCAAAGGCCAAGATGAGAATGAGGGAAAATGTGAAGACGGTAAGGTCCATCGGAAGCCGATTATGACGTGGCTCCGCTGCAAGACGAGCCGGAACCGGCCGTGCAGCCGTAGCAATGGTTGCGAGTCACAATCTGTCGATGCTGCAGTTGTACGGGATTGAACTCTCGGATATGTGACGGCGCGCGTGGTCCACCGGAAGGTCGAGCATCTGATTGAAATCGCAATCGTACAGTTTGCCATCCCATCCAACCGATAGGGTAGAGCGACACATAACACCGGCGGCGGCGGCTGGATTGAACGCATTGGCGAGCCGCGTCATGTACTGGTCATAATTCCCGCTTTCGATCAGAAACTCCAGGAACCGGCTGATCGGCATGTTGTTGATCGTGTAGAGCCGGTTGAACTCGATGCCGTACTGGGCACGCAGTTGTTTCTTGAATTGAGCTTCGATGGCCTCTTGTCTTGGGGGTAAGAACGCTCCGACGGGATTGTACACAAGATTCAAGACAAGCCCGCTGTCCGGTCGTCCATAGCCCAAGCGGTTCAAGAGGCGGAGCGCCTCAATAGATTTGTCGAAAACGCCGTCGCCGCGCTGAGCATCGGTCTGTCCGGCGCGATACGAAGGAAGCGACGCGATGATTTCGACTCGATGGCTGGCCAGGAATTCCGCAAGGTCCGCTTGTGAGGGAAGCAGCAATACGGACAGATTGCAACGATCCATCACATGGCGACCTAGGTCGCGTGCCTGCTCGACCAGCCAGCGAAAATTGGGATTCAGTTCCGGTGCACCACCGGTGATGTCGATCGTCGGAATATCGGTTTTGGCCAGAGCAGCGACGCACTGTTCCGCTGTTTCCCGTGACATGATCTCTGTACGATCGGGGCCGGCATCCACATGGCAGTGACGACAGGTCTGATTGCACAGCTTGCCGACATTGATCTGGAAAATCGTGATGCCGGTGGCACGCAGCGGATACAAGCCGGCCCGATCCATTTGCGTCTCAAAGGGGAGACGAGCGCCAGAATCTGCGAGCACCTTGAGCTGTTCGGAAGAGGAGGCCAGAGGGTTGTGTTGTCCGAGCAGGCTCAGTGGCATGGCGATTCTCGCAGTCCCATCGATAAGTCTATTAGGAACTAATCATATGTAACGCCCGAGACTTGGCTGTGGCCAATATCGACTCGGGAAAACGCAGCTCGCAACACCCAAAATTGAGGGCTTTCCCCTGTCGATTGGCCAACGCCCGCTGTACGATCGGTGCGATCCGATAGCACACCTGCTTCCCGTCCCGTATGCCTTCCACCACACCGGAATCCCGCAGAATACGCAGGTGGTGGGACACGTGCGGTTGAGGGAAGCCTAATTCGCGTACCAGGTCTGTCACACGTTTCTTCTCGGCAAGCAGCGATTCCAGGATCCGCAGCCTGGTTTCATCTGCCACGGCTTTCAGCACCATCGCGCATTCGCGTGGGTTCAGGACATCGCCTTCCGGTGCGAGCTTCTTCAACAGCAGCCTCCGTCAGGTGAACAGGTTACGGCTTCGCCGCTCGCTTGTTCACCGGCTCGATTCAAAATGACGAAATGGGGCCGGTACCCTTCTGCCTCCAGCACCGCCACCGTCTTTGAGCAGATTTCGAGTGGTTCTCCTCGGCGATAGATATGGTGATCGTCATCCTCAACTTCCGTAAAGGGCCGGCCAGCAACGCATAGTGGCCTTGCCACGTGCAGGGAGCCAGCGCCGGAAGCACGGCTGTCCAACGCGGATCAGTGTGGTTGAACTGAACTGGGTCGGTGGCCAGGAGAAAATGGTCGAGGAAAGGAGGAGAACTCAGCAAGAGTAGATCGTGAGGCTTAATCGGTTGAGGAATGCCACGCTGGAAGGTCATGCCTTGTTCATTCGTCACTCGACTGAAGGGGCCTCGAAGAGTGGCGTATCGAACTGAAGAGGTCGTTGCTGCCGGTGGTAGCTTGTAGCCGGTCAAGGTCACGGAAAAGAAATGGATGCCGTCGATGATTCGCCAGGGTGAAGACTTGACCAAATGAATACCGAGAAACCCCGCTTGCCCCAACCCGGCGATATAGTCGGCGAGAGTCAACGCGCCGGACAAGCAATCTCCCCATTTCTGCGAGTCGTGGACAAGATACTGGGGAACCGTTTGGTCCGAGACAATATCGGATATGGTGAATCGCCCGCCGGGCTTGGTCACACGAGACATTTCGCGAAACACCTTCCGCTTGTCCGGCGCGAGATTGATGACGCAATTCGAGATAATCAAATCGATCGTTCCGTCCTCGACCGGCATGGCGTCAGCCAAGCCTTTACGAAACTCGACATTCGATGCGGGATAGCCAAGATTAGTCGCGACAACCGACGCGTTGCGTTGCGGGCGTACTTTCCAGCATCGTATCGGTCATATCGATGCCGATCACACGTCCGGACGGGCCGACCAAGCGTGATGCTTCAAAGCAATCGATGCCGCCTCCCGATCCGATGTCTAAGACGGTCTCGCCTGCCCGTACCGTCTTGAGCCCCGCCGGCGTGCCACAACCGTAGGAGATCTTGAGCACTTCCTCAGGAATGAAGGTCTGAAGGTGTCCCATGTCATAGCTTGTCGGGCAACACATCTGTTCGCCGGTCCTGGCGGCCTTGGCATACCGGTCGCTGACTTTTTGGGTGATTTCATCGATTGGCATAGCCGGCCTTCTCGTTCAAGTGACCTATGGAGATACGTCTATGTATCAACCCTTCCGATTTACGTCAATCCTGGTTCTTATCGGTTTGATGGGAGCTACTGGATAGGTACATAACGGGATAACGTAGGACTGTAAGCTGACTCACAAAAGAGTCACGCCCCCCCCGGTAGAACCATGTGCCTGATAAGAAGTCGTCCATTGAGGTGAATTCTTACAAGGCGAGGAGTGCGCGTCGAGAGACTTAGGCAGCCTTGACTCGGTACCATAGTACAGGGTGTAAAGATTCAAACATACACGGGTGATGTGATGGCAATGGAACGCACGATCGGTCGGTTGGCGAAAGTGGTCGGAGTCAACGTTCAGACGATGCGGTACTATGAGCGGCTGAACCTGCTCGGTCCCACAGGCAGGAAGCCGTCCGGATACCGTCTTTATGGTCCGAATGAAGAACGGAGGCTGCAATTTATCAAGAACGCCCAATCATTGGGCTTCACACTCCATGAGATCGCTGAGTTGCTGAACCTGCGCGTCAGTTCCACTGCTCGCTGCGGCGATGTGCAGCGAAGGGCGCAGGCCAAGTTGAAGCAGGTGGTGGCGAAACTGCGTGACCTCCACGCCCTCGCCCAAGCACTCCATAGGTTGATCCAGAGCTGCCGGGCCAGGCAGCCCACCGCGCATTGTCCGATTCTGACGAGTCTGGAGGAGGGAGACAGGATAGCTAATTGGGCAACCGGCGACCGGGGGTCAAACATCGTTGAGGGCCCGAATTATGAATGACGGCGTTGTGAAGCGAGGAGAACGAGATCGCATCATGACGAAAGGTGGAACGACAACAATGGCCGGCGGGCTCATGGCTGCATTCTTCGCCTCGATCTGCTGCATTGGGCCGCTTGTGTTGGCAGCTCTCGGCGTGGGGGTGGGGGCCACCGGGTTCCTGGCAAGCACAGCCGGCTTCCTGAAGGCCCTCCTACCCTATCGTCCGGCCTTCATCGGTCTTACGGGGTTCTTAGTGGGGATCAGCTTTTATCTGGCCTACCGGAAACCAAAGACGGCCTGTCTTTCAGGTGACGACTGCCGTTCAAAGGAATCGTCGGGATCAAAGTGGGTGTGGCTCTGGACGCTGACGGTTCTGGCGCTTGCGCTGATCTTGGCCCCGTACTGGTTAGGTCTGTGAGAATTCGGAAAGACTGAGAGGAGGTGAATAAGCATGTGGCGACAGCTTGGATTCGTTGTGCTGATAGGCACCATGACTGTGAGCTTGGTTGCGCCTTCTGGCCTTGCGGCTGAAAGCCAAGGGGTTCAGACGGTGACCTTACTCATCAACGGCATGACCTGTGGGGCTTGCCTGAAGGATGTGAAAGCCGCCCTCGCCAAGGCGCCCGGCATCCGTGCAGTGGAGTTCACTGTGGCAAAGAAGTGGATCTTCTTCTCCGATTACGCGGATACTCGTGCGTCGTTGACCTTCGATCCAGAGAAGGCTGGTGTGGAGACGTTGATCAAAGCAGTAGAAGGCGCCAGCAGCCCGCTGTCGGTGTACAAGGCTCGCGTGCTCGGCAACTAGACGACAGCAAGCGGCTCACCGCAGTCTTCCTCCCAGGGACGAGGACTGGAGAAGGGGGGGATGTACTGCGTGTTGGATATATCAGCGCCAAGGGGGGGGGTCGTTCATGGACCATTCAGCCAGTGGTGAAACCGGACTATTCGCGGAATTGAGAAAGTTGAGCCCTAAAGTCACCGGTGGGCTCTTGCGCATGCGTCAGGAGGCCTATCGAGATGCAGCGATCCCAGCGAAGTACAAACTACTCACGGCCATGGCGATCTCCATTGCAATCCGATGCGAACCCTGTATCCGAGCCTACGTCAAGATGGCTTGCGACAAAGGTGTTACACAAGAGGAATTGATCGAGTTTCTCGAAGTCGCTATGACCATGCAAGGCTGTCCCGGGGAAGAGTGGGCGTTGAAGGCGTACCAAGTCTATAA
>JAAUPT010000141.1 GCA_012032965.1 Nitrospira sp. | reverse complement strand
CAGGCCAGGGGGCACGTGGTGGCGATGACCGGTGACGGCGTCAACGACGCACCGGCCTTGCGGCAGGCCAGCATTGGCGTCGCGATGGGTAGGGGTGGCACCGAGGTCGCGAAAGACGCTGCCGACATGGTGCTAACAGACGACGACTTCGCCACCATCGAGGCCGCTGTCGAAGAGGGCCGCGGGGTATTCGACAACCTGACGAAGTTCATCGTATGGACCTTGCCGACGAACATGGGAGAAGGCCTCGTCCTTTTAACGGCCATCGCTCTCGGCACCGTCCTGCCGATCCTCCCAGTCCAGATTCTGTGGATCAACATGACCACGGCGGTCGCGCTGGGCTTGATGCTGGCCTTCGAGCCGAAGGAGCCGGGAATCATGGCGCGGCCTCCTCGCGATCCTGGTCAGCCGATCCTGACGGGTGTCTTGGTAGAACGGATCATCCTTGTGTCACTCTTGATGCTGGCCGGCGCCTACGGGGTGTTTCTCTGGGAACTGGAGCGGACCACTTCCGTGGTGGCCGCTCGCACCGCGGCGGTGAACGTCTTCGTCATGGTGGAGTTGTTCTACCTGTTCAACTGTCGGTCGCTGGAGCGCACCATGTTCCATGTCGGTCTGTTCAGCAATCCTTGGATTTGGCGAGGAATAGCGGTCATGACCGGGCTACAACTCTTGTTGACGTACAGTCCGAGCATGAACCGATTGTTCCACACCGCTCCGATCGACGGGCCCGCTTGGGGACTGATCCTTGCGGCGGCCGTGACCGTGTACGTCGTTGTGGAAGTAGAAACGTGGTTGCGGTTGCAATGGAACCGCCGTAGGCGGTTGGCCGAAGCGACAAGGAGGAGCGCGTACGACGATTGAAGTGCTTTGGGGGACACTGAAACGGAGGACGGATGATGGATCCATTCTTGCTGCTCGGGGGCTTGGCAGTCGTGATTGGCATCGTTGGTGTGATTGTGCTGATGAAAGGGAAGAAGAAGAAAGTCCGGTGACGGGTGGTACGACGCCGGAATGGCCAGGCGAGATAACCTTCGGATACAACCTGCTTCCGAAGGTGCAAGGCTAGACCTACCTCTTTTGGTATTTCTGTCGGATGAGTTTTCACAAGAATGAATGAGGTGTGCCTTGCGCTGTGTTCGGTTCTTGTGAGTAAGGATCGGTTGTCAGGGAGCTCGCGGCCCGGTGGTCTGAGTGTGGCCACCATGATAAGTATTGTGCGGCTTCGCGCAGAATCGAGGCCGATCGGCTTGTGTATTGGCGATTGGATAGGCCATCTCATATGGTGAACGTGAGACGAATTGTGCCTTGGGCACTCGTGGTGGGGATTAGCGGGCTCATGCTGGCCTCTTTCAGCCTTCTCAAGGGATTTCAGGCACGCGATGAGCCGATTGAGACGTCGAGTCGTGCAGCTCCTACATCACCTCAGAATAGGGTCACGCTCAAGGCCGAAGTACTGGCAAGTGCCGGGATCGAGGTGGTTCCGATTATTCGTGGGGAGTTCAGGATCCATCGGGATTTTCCCGCCCTCGTCCAACCGAATGAGAATAAGCTGGCTGAGGTTACGACATTGATCCGCGGACAGGTCGACGAGGTGTATGTCGACTTTGGCCATGATGTCGAGCGAGGTACTTCGCTTGCTTTGATCCATAGTACAGATATTGGACTGTCCCAAGCATCGTATTTGAAGGCCGCAGCTCAATCTCACGAAGCTGCCTTGGCCTATGAGCGAGCCCGTGAGTTGTACGAACAACAGGTGGTGAGCCTGGCCGAATTGAAACGGCGTGAAGCCGCGATGCGGGTGGCTCATGCCGACTTGCGAGAAACCATGCACCGGTTGGAGTTGCTCGGCGTGTCTGGTGAGGAGATTCAGCGCTTAGATCGGGAGCGGACCGTCCGCTCTGATGTCCCGATCCGTGCGCCGATTACCGGCCGGATCATCATGCGCAATCTGACACGCGGCGAGGTTGTCGAGATGGGGCGGACGATCTTCGTGGTGGCGGATCTCTCGGATGTCTGGGTCGTCGGCAATGTCCCCGAGAAGGACGTGCAGTTCATCCATCGCGATCACTCCGTCGAAGTACGGACGATGGCCTATCCCGGCAAGAGTTTTTCCGGCACGATCACCTACGTCGGAGATGTACTGGATTCTGCGACGCGCACCATGCGTTTGCGCATCACGGTCCCCAATCCACAGAAGCTGCTAAAACCGGAAATGTTTGCGACAGTGCGTGTCTATGCGGAGCCCGAACCGGAGATGGCGATGGTCCCGGTCTCGGCGGTGCAACGGAGCGGCGAGTCCTCATATGTGTTCGTTCAATTGGTGGTGGGACGTTCGAGAAGCGTTCCGTGGTCCTCGGCCCGGAAACCGACCAGGTCGTCGCGGTGCTGAACGGTCTGCATGACGGGGAGCGAATTGTCACCGCGGGCACATTCGTGCTCAGATCTGAATTCGAGAAATCTCTCATGGAGCCTGCGCGGTGATCGATGGCCTAATCGCCTTGTCGCTCCGGCGATGGCCGCTCATTGTAATCCTGACCGGCCTGCTGGCCGTGGCTGGCGTGGCGGCGTTCCGGGAGTTGCCGATCGACGCATTCCCGGATGTCACCAATATCCAGGTACAGATCTTGGCCGACGGGCCGGCCTGTCTCCGATCGAGGTCGAGCGGTTCATCACCATCCCGCTCGAACTGCAGATGACCGGCTTGCCCGACCTCGCCGAATTCGCTCATTGTCGAAGTTCGCCCTCGCCCAAATCACAGTGGTGTTCAAAGACCATGTGGACCTCTTACGCGCCCGACAGCTCGTTCTTGAGCGAATGCTCGAAGCAAGAGCGATGTTGCCTCCCGGGGTGGAGCCGGTGATGGCGCCGGTGACGACTGGCCTCGGTGAGATCTATCAGTACTACCTGGATCGACCGGCGCCAAACTCAGAGAGCCCTGCGGCGCTGGAGGCTGCCCTGACTGATCAACGGGTCCTGCAGGACTGGGTGCTTCGGCCGCTTCTGAGGACGGTTCCCGGTGTTATCGATGTCAATGCGCTGGGCGGATTCGTGAAGCAGTATCAGGTGATCATTGAGCCCGCCCAACTGCGCAAGTACAACTTGACATTGGCCCAGGTCTTCAACGCGGTCGCGCAGAATAATGCCAACGCCGGCGGCAATGTCGTGGATCGACACGGCGAACGGGCGATTGTGCGCGGGCTGGGGCTGGTGCGAAGTATCGCCGACATCGAGGACATTGTGGTGAAGGAGGCCGGCGGGACGCCCGTGTATGTGCACAATCTCGGCGAGGTACGTATCGGCCATGCGATCCGCCATGGTGCCGCCGTCCTCAACGGCGAGCGGGAAGTGGTCGCCGGCATTGTCCTCATGCTTCGCGGATCCAATGCGCGGCAAGTCGTCGAGGCCGTGAAGGTCAAGGTGGAGCAGATCCATCGCTCCGGGATCCTCCCGGATGGGCTGAAACTGGTGCCGTTCTACGATCGGTCCGAATTGGTCACGGCGGCCCTCGGCACGGTCCGCCAGGCCCTGCTGGGCGGCATTATTCTGGTGGGTCTCGTCCTCTTCATCACGATCGGCAATGTTCGAAGTGCACTGATCGTGACGGCGACCTTGATTCTCACCCCGCTGTTGACGTTTCGCGTCATGAAGGATCTGGACCTATCGGCCAATCTCATGTCGCTGGGCGGGCTCGCCATCGCCATCGGGATGGTCGTCGACGGGTCGATCGTGGTGGTGGAGAACGTGTATCGTCGCCTCTCCGCATCCGATGGTTCGCCCGAATCTCGCTGGGACGTGGTGCTGGAGGCTTCGAAGGAAGTGGCGCGTCCGACCGCCTTTGCCATACTCATCATTATCGTGGTGTTTCTGCCGCTCGTGACCTTGGAAGGCATCGAAGGCAAGCTGTTCGCCCCGTTGGGCTATACGGTCATCATCGCGCTGGTTGTGTCGCTGGTGTTGTGTTTGACTGTATCACCAGTCCTCTGTGCGCTGGGACTTCGTGGTGGGAACCAACGCGAGATGCCGATTGTCCGGTGGGCGAAGGCGGGGTATGAACCGCTCCTCCACTGGGCCCTCACACACCGTCAGCTGGTGTTGATCAGTGCCCTGCTGCTCTTTGGTGTGACGCTGCTGTTGGTGCCCTATCTGGGGAAGCAGTTTGTGCCTGTACTGGAGGAAGGGGCGCTGACGCCGCTGATCATCCGGTTGCCACGGGTGTCGCTCCCGGAATCCATCGAACTGGAGAAACGCGCCTTGCTGGCCCTACGGGAATTTCCAGAGGTCCGCCTCGCGGTCGGGAAAATCGGTCGGTCGGAGATCGGGAATGAACCGCAGGAGGCCAATGAAAGCGATCCGGTCGTCCTGCTGACCTCACAGGATACCTGGACGACCGCTCGGACCAAAACCGAGCTGGTCGAGACGATGCGCCGACGGCTTGCCGACATTCCCGGCATATCGTTCATGATGAGTCAGCCCATCCAGCAACGAGTGGACGAGTTGATTTCGGGAGTGAGGACGGAGTTCGCCATCAAGTTGTTCGGAGAGGATTTGGATGTCTTGAAGGAAACGGCGGATCAAATTGCGGTTATTATGAGAACTGTCGAAGGGGTGAAAGATGTGCGTGTGGAGCAGATCGCGGGGCAACCATATCTCACCGTTGATATCGATCGCCATAAGATCGCGCGCTACGGCATCAACGTGGCGGATATTCGCGCGATCATCGAAACCGCGATCGGCGGCAAACCCGCGACGCGGTCTATGAAAATGAGCGCCGGTTCGAGCTTACCCCTCGGTTTCCCGAAGGAGTACCGGAGCACAGTGCGCCAGATCGGCGAGATTCTGGTCAACTCGGCGGTCGGCGCGCCGATTCCGCTCAGTGAGCTGGCGAAGGTGGAACTGCGCGAGGGACCAGCGCGCATCAGCCGCGAACACGTGCGTCGACGGATCTTTATCGGTTTTAATGTGGTGGGTCGCGACCCTGGCAGCATCGTTGAAGAGGGGCAGCGCAAGCTTGGGGAGCGCTTGCATTTGCCGTCGGGCTACACCGTCACCTGGGGCGGCGCGTTTGAACAAATGGATCGCGCCATGGCGCACCTTCGGGTCGTCGTGCCGATCACGATCGGCCTGATTGGGCTGTTACTGGCCCTTACCTTCAATTCCCTGCGCTCGGCGTCGGTGATCGTGGCAAATCTCCCGTTCGCCCTCATCGGCGGTGTATTCGGCCTGTGGGTGACGGGACAGTACCTGAGTGTACCGGCCTCGGTGGGATTTATCGCGTTGTTCGGCGTCGCGGTCGAGAACGGCATCGTCCTGGTGTCCACCATCAATGGAATGCGGCAGGCGGGATTTACCAGCGAAGAGGCCATCCGGCAAGGATGTCTCCAGCGCTTGCGCCCGGTCATGATGACGACGCTGACCACACTATTGGGGTTGGCACCCCTGGCGCTGGCGCAGGGCATCGGCTCGGAGGTTCAACGGCCGTTGGCGGTCGTCGTGATCGGTGGTCTCGTGAGTTCGACGCTGCTCACGCTGATCGTGTTGCCCGCGCTCTATCAATGGTTCGAGAAGAGCGACCGGTCGGGATAGACGATGCAATGAACACGGCCAGCGCTCATACTGACACGATGTCGGAAGCTGTGTTTGCAGTCGCGCGCCAGCCTCCAATCAGGTCGCG
>JAAUPT010000140.1 GCA_012032965.1 Nitrospira sp. | reverse complement strand
TGGGGCTGTTTGTCATTCCGGGTCTGATCATCTACGGAATCGGAGAGTGGAATGCAAGGAAACTGCGTGGATGAGCGGCGGGGGGATAGCGTCAGATTGAGCTGGTCCGAAATATAATGGGGTCTAAGCCCAGAAATGTTCTCTTAAATGATGATTTCGCAGGGCTGAAGAAAGACTTTCAACGGGATTTCACGGTCGTCATGTCCCTGGACATGTTTGGCTCGAATCTCCTTTAGTGCAGCCACAATCTGTGGCAAAAAAGAAGATTCATAGCCGAGTGCGACCATAAATAGCGTATTGGTATTCTGGTTCGTTGGGGGATTGGAGGCAGTCACGGTCCCGGTCACACCACTACCTCCCACGCCTGAAATCACGGTGTATCCTTTGATTCCAAGTTTTTGAAACAGCACAACGATCTCTTCCTCAAACCTCTTCCCACAGACAATGTGCAGCATCTTCATGATAGTCCTCGTCGACGTTGTTCTTGTGCTTGGGACAATTGGTGATTTAGCGTACCACAACAGCAGAAATCCTTAAAGGAACACAAGAGGGCACTCCACGGATTCGGCGGACCTCCCCACGATGTCGCTTGCGCCATTAAGGTGACTTCGCTATATAGAAGTGCATCGACAGCGCCTCGCTCACTCTTTGCGTCGAAGGAGGAATCGTATTTATGAACAAGGTCCAGGTTGGAACTGGGTTGATTGGCCTCGTTTGTCTATTAGGAGCGGTTGGCTGCGCATCGGGAAAGGCTGCGATGCAGCCGGTATCAGAAAACTCACCAGCGTCAGCCACGACTGAGACGGTCGCTGCGATACCAGCCGAAACACCTACCGAGGCACTCGCGGATTCGCTAAAGGTCTGTCTGGCAAGGATCCCAAGCGATTCCAGTGACGGAGCGAAGATGGTTGCCGGGCAGAGCTGTCAAGACAACGAAGACCTCCGCCAAGGTGTGGTCGGAACAGCTATAGCAAAAAGCGGTGGTCGTGCATCCGCCGGAACGCAGGGTGATTCGCTTGAGGCCTGTATGGCGCGTATCCCCAAGGACGCCACGGCAGGTCAACGAATGCTGGCAGAAGAAACCTGTGCGCGCGATCAGTTGACGCATCGCTGAGAGATAAAACAAGACATCATCCTGGCCGTGTGCGGCGCTGCGGTTCTTGAACCTACCGGCCATTCAGAATCGTACTCCTACGCCCCCACAGTTTTGAGGGGCCTGACACCTTTGTGCTTTAGAAATCAATCCATTCATAACTCAACTCAGAATCGAGACTGATGGGAGAAGCGGCGCGATGTTCCGGCATCTGCGTAACACCTCTTGACTCATCAAAATCCGTTGCTATATGTTTTACGTATGACTGCGGTTGCTCCATCGACCAAGAAAGCAGTGACGTTGTTTCATGCGCTCTCGGACGAGACGCGGCTGGCACTGCTCGAACGACTGAAAGACGGAGAACAGTGTGTCTGTGAGCTGACGGATGCGATGAAAGCTGCGCAGTCGCGGCTGTCGTTTCACCTCAAAGTATTAAAGGATGCCGGCCTCGTCGAGGATCGCCGTGAGGGGCGGTGGATGTATTACTCGCTCAGTTCCCAGGCCATTGAGGAGTTGGAAGACTTGGTGGATTCGCTCAAGAAGGCGGCAAAGTCGGCAGGTTCAGCGCGACGTTGTTGCTGATTCTATAGACCTTATAGATCAATATTCATTGATAGGAGGTGCTTCATGAGTGATGACCAGACTCTAAAAGAAGAAATCAAGACCAGATACGGGCAAGCAGCGTTGCAAGCGCAACGGCAGGAACGGCGGTCCTGCTGCGGGACCGGCACAGTGCTGGAAGGAGGCAAGCTCGATCCTATTACCTCTGGTCTCTATGCGGATGGGGAAACAGCCGCACTTCCCGAAGATGCGGTGCGAGCGTCGCTCGGCTGCGGCAATCCGACTGCCTTGGCGCAGATCGCGCCGGGAGAAACGGTCTTGGATTTGGGATCGGGTGGTGGCATCGATGTGCTGCTCTCCGCGCGTCGAGTGGGGCCGACCGGCAAGGTGTACGGCTTGGACATGACAGACGAGATGTTGGAGTTGGCGAGGGCCAATCAGGCGAAGGCTGGGGTGACGAACGTGGAATTCTTGCAGGGCGACATCGAACATATTCCATTGCCGGATAACTCCGTCGATCTCATCATCTCCAACTGCGTGATCAATCTGTCGCCGGACAAAGACCTGGTGTTGGCGGAAGCCTTCCGTGTGTTGAGGCCAGGCGGACGCTTGGCTATATCGGACATTGTCGTCCGAGGGGAGATGCCGGAAGAAATTCAGCGCAGCATCGAACTGTGGGCCGGGTGCGTCGCGGGTGCGTTGGAGGAAAGGGAGTACATCGCGAAACTTGAGCGTGCGGGGTTTGATCGAGCTTCCATCGAGCCGACCCGAGTCTATACCGCCGCAGATGCTCGCGACCTCTTTGAGGGCACAGACATCAATCTTGACGCCATTGCGCCGGTCGTCGATGGCAAGTTTATCAGCGGGTTCGTTCGGGCGACCAAGCCGGAGGTGAGCCCAGCGGCCTGCTGCTCGACCACCTGCTGTTCATGAAGCGGCGGGTGCTGTTTCCAATCTGACGCTTTTTCCCCCAGTCGCAGTCTGGTCAGTGGCGCTCAATGCCACAGTCCTCGCTCTCGAGAATGCCTTCGACGAGACATCTCACGCCAGTGAGTTTGGAACATGACTTGCGAGGCGTTGCGGCATGTCAACATTGAGCAAGCAAGCGCTGGAGGGATATCTGCGCGCTCGGTTTGGTCCTGACGTTGAGCTATTGTCCCATGAAGTCATTGGCAAAGAGAGCTCTAAGGGAGCGCAAAAGCGGTATGGGTATGGTACGCCGGTTAAATTGACCTTCCAAATCGGGGGTCGAGTTCAATCTGCCGTCCTCGAAACGATGAAGCCTGGCCCATTCGGGCACGAACATATGGCCGATCGCGCCCAAGCGATGTTGTGGGACTATGATTCCTATGGACGCCTTCCGCGCCATGTGAAGGCGCTTGATGTGGGGGCGTTCAATGCTAAGCAGACGCTCTTTTCTCTCGCGGAAGCCCGTGAATTCTTCGTGCTGAATGAATGGACCGAGGGAGCGAGCTATCATGCGGATCTTGAGCGGCTGGCGAAAGGCGGGAGGTTGCGAACGCTGGATCGGCAACGCACAGTGGCGTTGGCTCGCTACTTGGCCCAGGTCCATGCCAAGAAACGGCGTGACGCAGACCTCTACAAACGTCGGCTGCGTGAATTGATCGGTCACGGCGAATGCATCATGGGGTTAACCGACAGCTATCCCAAGCGCTGTGGCTTTATCACTGCCGATCTGTTGCGAACAGTGGAGGAGGCCTGCAACCGGTGGCGGTGGCGTCTCCATGATAAGGCGAATCGACTTTGCCAGGTTCACGGGGATTTCCATCCGTACAATGTGCTGTTCCGGACTGGGACGGATTTTTCGGTGTTGGATCGGTCGCGAGGGGAATGGGGCGAACCGGCCGACGACATCACGGCGATGACGATCAACTATCTGTTGAACTCGCTGATCAGCCGGGGGAAGCTACAAGGTCCCTTTGAGGTGCTGTTCCGACTGTTCTGGGATACATACATGCATGCCAGCGGTGATAAGGAAGTCGTAGAAACAGCTGCGCCGTTCTTTGCCTTTCGCGGTCTGGTCGTGGCCAGCCCGCTCTGGTATCCCAATCTGTCGATCGACATCCGACGCAGCCTCTTTCGTTTCATTGAGAATGTTCTCGACGCGCCACGCTTCGAGCTGGATCGAGTGAATGCATACTGTGGACGGATAGTGACTATCACTGGTGAGCCATCAGCCTTCACCTAAAAGAACCAGCGCGCGGCCACGCTTTGGTGGATGACCGATGACGACTGATGCCGCATCAAAGGTATGTGCTATCTGGCTCACCGGATTGCCCGCGTCCGGAAAGAGCACGATTGCTCGTGAACTCACCACCCAACTGGAAACATTGGGTTTATTCCCTAGAGGTCCTGGAATCGGATGTGGTACGACAAGTCCTAACTCCTCATCCGACTTATTCCCCAAGCTGAAAGGGATCTCTTCTACCCGTGCCCCTGGCATTCATAGGGGCCAGGTTGGTCTCGCATGGTATCACCGTCATCTTCGATGCGACAGCCAACCGGCGAGTCTATCGTAATTTTGCCAGAAGCCTCATTCCGAGGTTCATCGAGGTGGCAGTGGAATGTCCGTTGGAACTCGCCATGCAGCGCGACTACAAAGGGACCTATCAACGAGGCCAGCGCGGCGAATCCTCGACGGTTCCGGGGTTACAGGACCCCTATGAATCGCCATTGGATCCTGAACTCAGGCTCGATACGACAAGGATTTCTGCAAAAGAAGCAGCCAGGAAGGTGGTCAATCTGGTCACAACGAAGCACATGATCTGCGCTAAGTAGAGGGACCGCCGCCTTTTCTTTTTCCATCACGGTGTCGTGATGGATTGTGCATCAGAGAGTGGTACCCAGGCGTGGATTTCCGTTCCGCATCTAAGACCTGTATGGATACGGAATCTTCCGTTCAACAGACGAACTCGCTCCTCCAAGCTGGGAAGACCAAGTCCCCGGGCAGGCACTCCAGCTGATTCTTGAACAAACCCCTTCCCATCGTCCTGGATGCAGATGCCGATTCCCGAGAAGGTGCCGAGTAGTCGCACAACAATCTTGGATGCTTCTGCGTGTTTGAGGACATTTTGCAAGGACTCCTGCATCACGCGGTACAGGCAGGTGGCGATGTCGATCGGGATAACCTGAGGAACAGCTCGCAACTCAAACTGCGTGGGCAGCCCTGAACGTCGACGGAACTCATCGGTGTGGTCATGGATTGCGGCTTCTAAGCCCAAGTGCTCGAGCTGTGGAGGATGAAGTCGGTAGGCAAAGGTATGAATGTCGTCGGCAAGTTGTCCGGCTGCTTCCTGCACGGCACGCAGGCGAGGCCGCAACGCCATTTTGGGACGGCACAATTGTTCCAGCGAACCCAGATCCATCGCCAGTGCGGCCAATCGTTGTGTCATATCGTCGTGGAGTTCGCACGCAATCCGTTGTCGCTCCTGATCCTGCGCCCTGAGCAGTTTGGTTGAAAGGTCTTGCAACCGCGCATGGTACCGTTCTAATTCGTCCTGCTTTTGCCGGAGTGTTTCCTCGGCCTTTTTCCGTTCCGTGATGTCCCGGACAATGGCCGAGCAGCCGATGATCTGCCCTTCGATCGTCTTGACCGGAAAGATCGTCAGAGACACCGGAACCAGACTCCCATCTTTTCTCTTTCGTTCGGTGACAAGGTCTTGAAGCCGTTCTCCCTTCATCGCCTGGGCGACGGTCGCTTCGACTTCGCCGGTACGGTGAGCTGGCACGAGTAGATTGATCGATTGCCCGAGAATTTCTTCTGCCGAGTACCCGAACACTTGTTCAGCTGCAGGATTCCACGCAACCAACACGCCATTCTTGATGTTCATGATCGGATCAGTCGACGACTCGACGATAGCGGCTAGGCCACGTATCTTCGATTCCGCCCGCTCTCGTTGCCGAGCCTCTTGCTGTAAGATAGCTTGAATTTCGTTCCAGCTCAAAGGTGCGATGGGCGAAGAGTTTCCCGCCCCACAGGCTTGCCCAGAGGGTGAGCAGCGCAATACACCG
>JAAUPT010000139.1 GCA_012032965.1 Nitrospira sp. | reverse complement strand
GTCTCTGTGATCCGGGACCTTTGCCGAAATGAGGCCGTTGCCGTCTTCCAGCGGTATCAGCGAACCGGAGGCCGCATTTACAATACGAGGAAGTGGACTGGGTAACACCCCCTTGCGAAAGAGCTACAAGGTTTGCCTGATTAAAGCATCATGAGATTCGGAGAGCGGGGCTGAGGCGTTCGGGTTCAGGACCAGCATGCGCACGCGAGGCTGGGTCTTCTGATGTCTGGCTCGTTCAATCACCTCTACATTTGCAAGCCTCACCGCTGCTCTTGAAGGAAGCGGGTCAACATCCCAGATGGAAATGATGACCGCACTAAGGGCGGAAATTCCGATAAGCAAAGCCGTCACTACCCCGGCAAGGGTCTTCAGATCCAGCCAAATCCGTTCAGGACGAGAGTGCTTTTCACCCTGAAGGTCGGCTCGTGGGATGGAGATGCTGAGCACCACCGGGTCACAATAATCGGCCAACTGTTTCGCCTTTTGCTGAATTCGCGCGAGAATTCGATGAGTCAAAATGAACCCCCGATCCTCCTCTTCTCTCGGTAACTCATCGAGATCAAGTCCACGAAGAGGCAACCGTTGCCGCTCTGCTGACCCTACCATCGCCGTGACCTCCACGTAGAAAGGTTTTCGGCCGGTGTGGCACTCGAGATCCGCGGTTCGTGCTTGCGACTCAGGTAAGAAGGTGACCCGAAACGCCGGCACGAATCAATTGAGTGGCCAATTCTAATTCGGCCAGCGCCGATTCCCTGATCCCGTAATCATAGTGTGTGAGTCGCCGGACTAGGCGGCCTAGACGGAGATGACTCGATTGATCGGCACAATGCCGCTGAAGACTGCTCCACCGATCGTGCAGTTCGCGAGACAGCCCCTCCTCTTCACGCTTCCAGGCTGGCATCGGTCCCAAACGTTCGCCTCGAAGATGGGTGACCAGCTTGAACGTCTTTTTCGAACGAAACCGTCCCATGGTTCACTCACTCTCTGCATCACCTTCATGATTCGCCGTCAGCCCCAACGCCTCTGGGTGCCGCTTGGCAAGTTCATCGTAGACTTCATCCAACCATCGGCCGGCACAGCTTAGCACTTCGCGAACCAATGGCTCTGGCTGCCCAGTTCGCTTGATGGTCCACTGTGAGACATATTCTAAAAGAGTCTCCCTCTCGAAGGGCTGAATCGAACTAGTCGCCAGGGACGACAGCTCCGCAAAGCCCGTACGGAGAATGTCACTCACAGTCTCTCGTGCATACGACGTGCTGGCTGTCACATATTGAACCACTCGCTGCAGTTCGTGATCGTTCATATTCGTGCTCACTCAGCACCATCCTTGCATCCGACCGATTGACAGTCAATGCAATCCAGCTCTCTTCATGGCCTGACAATTTTCTCCACGGGCGCCATCCGCTGATGATAAAATCACGGTCCCGAAGACATGAAATCAACCCAAAGGAGATGTTCATGGCCGCTCAACGCCAACCTGGTCGTAAGACGTCTATACCCATCACGCACAACCGATGGGATCTCAGTGATCTCGTGAAGAAGCCACCGATCGATGTGGAAAGAAGCCTGGTTGAGCTGGGGAAACTTGTGGGGCAAGTAGAAGCGGCGCGGCCTCAATTGCAGGCGACCATGGCCAGTCCAGACTTCTTGGCGATCCTCAAACTGACCGAATCGATTGCCGAGATCTCAAACCGAGTGGGAGCGTTTGCCTATCTCTGGTTCTCGGAGGATACGAAGGATGCGAAGTCCCGCTCGCTCAAATCCCGAGTCGAGGAGCGCCTCACGACATTGAACAATCGCTTGCTCTTTTTCGATCTCTGGTGGCAAGGCGTCGATTCGTTCAACGCCGAACGATTGATGGCCGATGCAGGCGATCTCCGGTATCACCTCGAAACCATCAGGCGTTACAAACCCCATACGCTCTCGGAAGCCGAGGAGAAAATCATCAACGTCAAGAATGTCACCGGACGCAGCGCGGTCAATACGCTCTACGATGTGGTAACCAACGGACTGACATTCACCCTGACGGTCGATGGGAAGAGACGCACCATGAATCGCGAGCAACTCATGAGCCACGTGCGGAGCCCTCGGGCATCCATTCGCCAGGCCGCCTATCAAGAACTCTATCGCATGTTCTCGACCCAGCGCGATCTGATTGGAGAAATGTATCGAACGCTCGTGAACGATTGGAAGGCGGAGAACGTAGAACTCCGAGCCTTTAGCTCTCCTATTGCCACCCGGAACCTCGGCAATGATGTCCCGAACCAGGCCGTTGATGTCCTGCTTGCGACGTGTGCCAAGAATGCCGATATCTTTCAAACCTACTTCAAGCTGAAAGCCAAAGTCTGCAAGATCACGTCGATGAACCGGTATCATATCTACGCTCCTCACAGAACCGAAACAAAGGCATATCGATACGACGACGCGGTTGCGATGGTGCTCGAAGCCTATCGAAATTTCTCCCCGCGATTGGCCGATCTGGCTGAAGAGGTCTTTCGAGCGAGGCACGTTGATGCGCCAACGCGCCCCGGCAAGCTCGGCGGCGCCTATTGTTATAGCGTGGCGCCGGGCTTGACCCCGTACGTCATGTTGAACTTCACGGGGGAGGCTCGAGACGTCGCCACCATGGCTCATGAACTCGGGCATGCCGTCCATGGCATGATGGCAAAAGACCATTCGGTCTTCACCTTTCATTCCACGCTCCCATTGGCGGAAACCGCTTCCGTTTTCGGCGAACGAATTCTCTCAGATGCTTTAATGTCCCAAGAACAGAAGAAGACCGTCCGACAAGGGCTCCTCTTGAACCAATTGGACGATATCTACGCGACCGTACTCCGTCAGGCCTATTTTGTCCGATTTGAAACTCTGGCACACGGCATGGTGACGGAGGGTGCGACGGGCGATCAATTGGCTCAGGCATACCTATCTGAACTCCGACAACAATTCGGCAAGAACATGAAGGTGCCGGACGAGTTTCAATGGGAGTGGCTGACCATTCCCCATATCTTTGCCAGTCCATTCTATTGTTATGCCTACAGTTTCGGAAACCTGCTCGTATTGGCCCTCTACCGCATGTACAAAGAACAAGGTGCGTCATTCGTGCCGAAGTATCTCGAGCTGCTCGCAACCGGCGGGTCTCAATCACCAAAGGATATCCTGGACAGGATGGGTGTCGATATGACGTCGGAATCCTTCTGGCAATCAGGCTTCAATACGATCCGGGAGATGGTAAACGAACTCGAGGTCACTCTCTCCTAGCCACCAAAAATTTGGTTTCCAGCCTCAATTCACGCATCCCAGAACGCCATCATTGCGAGCTTGACACAACGCTCGGACCGTGGCATACTGATAATGCTTCTCATAATCGTCGTATTGAGGGTCGGGGGAGTTGATGTACGTTTGCTTATGCAGAGGAATTACAGAATCAGACGTCCGCGAGGCAGGGCGGGCGGGATGTGTAATGCCCTGTCAGCTCAAGTCAAAGTTTGGCCTCAAGCAAAGTGGTAGTTGCGGTCGCTGCGCGAAGAACATCCATGAATTGGTAGAGCTTGCAGTCCAAGGGGCTTCGCCCAGTACTGTGGAAGGATAAAAACCTTCCCTCCTCCACACATCTGCTCGCGCCCAGAGATTCCACCGTCGGTTCACATTGTCCAGCTCATGATCATCTTATTGTGCGGACCCGCCCCTAATGAGCTTCGTCACATCAGCCACACGCTGCCCTAACGCCTTGGCATCAGACAGTTCCTGATCATTAATCCCTAAGCTGTCGCCTTCGGTTGTAGCCGACGCGCCAAACGCACCGCCGCCGCTTACCACAATCATCTGATTGCCCAACATCGCGGCGAGAATCGTCAGCATGGTGACTTCTTTTCCGCTTGAGACTTGCCCTCCTGTGGCAAAGGCCGCCCCAACTTTGTCTTTCATCTTGTATTCCGGAAAGACACCGAACTTGAACTGCCAGTTATCAAAGAAGGTCTTCACCTCCCCTGACATGTTGGACCAATACACCGGAGAGCCCACGATCACAGCATCGGCTGAAAACAGATCCTCTGCCGTCACGTGGCCCACACTTTAAGGACAACCTGCGTACCAGACACTGACTCGGCTCCAGCAACCACGGCATCCGCCATACGTTCAGTATTTCCTGAGAGAGAATGGTAGGTGACGAGGATCTTGATTGATGGCGAGGCATCGCCTGCCCGTGACAACGCCACGCAGCCCGTGGTCAGACTGACGCACATGAGCACGACAGCCAGCAGACGCCGCAATCGGGCGAGAGAATGGTTCAGAACAAGGTTCACTGACACGATGTTAGAATTCGGAAAAAGTCAGGATGTAAGGACCTAGTGTCGAAACGTCTCTTCTTCCATATGCTCTTCAACTGACACTTCCGTCAGCGTTCCACGATATGTACAACGATGGCAGCGGATCCGCCATTCTTCGACCCATTTCTCCTGGACGTAGGACTGACGACACCCTGGACAGACAAACACACCTTTTTTGTAGAGCACTCGTCGTTTTTCTTGCATGAGATCCTCTTCTTGAATCAGTGTTGAAGATGGCACAACAACTGAGACGATTGCAATATTTCTAACACCGCAACCAACTTTTTTCTGCTTTTCAGAAATGGCCGCCTTGACTGGAAGCTAGAATGATCATTACGATGCATTCATGAGTCTGAAACGATCAACGTTGTGCGTACTTTTTCCCCTGGTCATACTGGGACCATTCCTTGACCACCTGCCGGCTCGTGGGGCGGCCAATTCAGAACTGATCTCAATTCGCACGCCGTCGGGCGTGACCATCCAAGCTGAAATTGCCGATACACCACGGAAGCGAGCACAGGGTCTCATGTATCGAGACCACCTCAAGAAGGATCACGGGATGTTGTTTTTTTTTTAGCGAGCCCCAGGCCTGGACCTTCTGGATGAAAAACACAAAAATTGCGCTCGACCTCATCTGGCTGGACGAGAAGAAACGAGTCACGCATATCGAGCAAAAGGTTCCCATTTGCACGAAAAGCGACGACTCGTGTCCGCAATATCGTCCAAACAACGCCGACGCAGTGTATGTGCTCGAGATTACCGGAGGGACCGTTGATAGGTATAAGATCGAGAAAGGAGCGAAGCTTCAATTCGGCCAGCCTTAACGCCTCATCGTGAAAGCCATCCTGCTAGGGTTTCCCTCTCCAAGACCTCAGACGCCGCGCTGTAATGATGCCTTCCAGACGTTCGATCGCTTTCAGCACTCGATGGAGGTGATTCGTGTCGGCGATCTCAACCACGAAATGCAACTCAGCCTTACGATCCTCTCTCGTCGTAATCTCAGCACGGCTGATATTCGCATCAGATCCGGCGATCGCCGAAGAGACATTCGCCAATACCCCGGTTTTATCTTCAGCAATGACGGCGATGTTGACCGAATGTTGACCAGGGGTGGCCGTATCCCATTCGACCTCGACAAGACGATCCCGATCATAATCTAACGCCCCCAAGTTAGGACACTCGACGGAATGGATGGTAAGCCCCCTCCCACGCGTGATGTATCCCAAAATCTTGTCCCCCGGAACAGGGTTACAACACCGCGAGAGTTGCATCAGAAGATCACGTCCTCCCTTAACTTGGACGCTCGCCTCCGAACCGCTCACACTTGCGACTTTCGGAACTGGGCTCGGCTCGGGATGCGT
>JAAUPT010000138.1 GCA_012032965.1 Nitrospira sp. | reverse complement strand
GCCCGTGGCTGTTCACGGCGAATCCTTCGACGTGAGTTTTGCCGACCAGGGCGAACGAGGCTTCCGTATGGTGGAGCAGGCCGTGGCTGCCGGGAAGCCATATGCCGTGGCCTTCGTCGATATGCGCATGCCGCCCGGCTGGGACGGTGTCGAGACGATCGACCATATCTGGAAGGTCGATCCCGAAATTCAGGTGGTGATTTGTACCGCGTTCTCCGACCATCCCTGGCACCGGATTGCTGCAAGACTCGGAAAAACCGACCGACTGCTCATCCTGCGGAAGCCGTTCGATGCGATCGAAGTGGAGCAGCTGGCCTCTTCCCTGACACACAAATGGAACCTCGCCCAGGAGGTTTGTTCCAAGATGAAGGAACTCATGATCACGCGCGATGCAGCGCTGGAGTCGGCGCGGCTCAAGTCGGAATTCTTAGCCACCGTCAGTCACGAAATTCGCACGCCGATGAACGGCGTGATCGGCATGACCGGGATGCTCCTAGACACCACGCTCGATGCGGAACAGCGAGAGTATGTGGAAACCATTCACAACTCCGGTGACGCGCTCCTCGCCATCATCAACGACATTCTCGATCTCTCGAGCATCGAGGGGGGGAAGCTCCGGCTGGAGCGTCTTGCCTTCGACCTTCGCATCGCGCTCGATGAGGTGATGGAATTGTTGACTGTCCGTGCCGAGTCCAAAGGCCTGCAGTTCGCCTGTGTCGTCCGGAGCGATGTGCCGAACGCAGTGCGCGGGGATTCCGGCCGCTTGCGCCAGATTCTGACGAATTTGATCGGCAACGCGATCAAATTCACCGAACAGGGCGAAGTGGCGGTGCGGGTCTCGCTCGCGAAAGAGTACGAAGCGAACGCACTCGTGCGATTTGAGGTGGCGGATACGGGGATCGGCATTGCCTCCGAGGCTAAGGCGAGGCTGTTTCAGTCCTTTTGCCAAGTCGACGGGTCTCACGCGCGCCGCTACGGGGGGACGGGGCTGGGGCTGGCCATCGCGAAACAGTTGGCTGAACATATGGGCGGGACCATTGGGGTGGACAGCGAGGTGGATAAGGGGAGCACGTTTTGGTTCACCGTTCTATTGGAAAAAGAGCAGCCCGCCCTGCCCGCTACCGCAACCTAAAGTGGATCTCCACGGCTTGCGCCTGCTTGTCGTCGATCTCGAGGACGGCCTCCCCTCGAGAATCGAAGTCCAGCTCTACATTCTTGATGCTTGCTCCGGGTCACATGCAGAAGATTCTCCCCGTGGCATAAGAGACCACCCCCACCAGCAAAGACATACGCCACTTTCTTCACGAGTCGAAGACGCGAGATGCCATGGCTCAGCTCCGCTGACCCATGCGGAATAACTTCAGAGCGGGATGTGCCAAAAGTGAAAAAATGATGACAAACCATGAAAGTTGAGTACCTTTGTAACAAGTGACGTCAGACCAGACGGATGGTTCCCTATCGACAGCAGCGCTGTGTCTGATTGTACGGGATGGAACGGCCAGATCGAACGAAAGATGAGTGTGTGGTGAACAGGCAAGATCCTCAGATGGACCGAATCTGCGATCGAACAGGGCCTCTGCTGGTTCTGCTGACTCTCATGGCCGTCATCGGAGGGAATGGGTGTGCCATCAAGCCGATCCCGTTGACGGAAGACGAGGTCCAGTCACGAGTGAACGAAGATCGGGCCGTTCTGACGAAAGATCAAGAGCCGCTCAATGGTCCAGTGGATCTGTACGAAGCCATGGCCCGAGCGCTGAAATACAACCTCGACGCGCGCGTCGAGCTGATGCACAAGATGCTGGCGCAGACGCAGCTCGATCTCTCCCATTACGCCATGTTGCCCCGCCTGGCCGCGAACGCAGGATTTGACGGACGGAATAATTTCCCTGGCGGCGTGGCGCAATCCTTGATCACCGGGAGACAGGTGCTCGAACCCTTTACCTCCGCCGAACGAAACATTTTCTCAGCCGATCTGTCGTTGAGTTGGAACGTGCTGGATTTTGGTCTGTCCTACATCCGAGCGAAGCAAGCGGCGGACGACGTGTTAATCGCTGACGAGGAACGTCGGCGTGTCGCCAATCGGGTCATGCAGGATGTGCGCATCGCTTATTGGCGGGCCGTCAGTGCGGAACGGATTCTTCCCTCCTTGAAGCTGCTGGATGAGTGGGTGAACAATGCGCTCGATAAGGCCCAAGCGGTCCAGGATGAGCGGCTCAGTTCGCCGCTGGTTCCCTTACAATACAAGCTCGACCTCCTCAATACCCAACGATACATTCAACAGTTATTCAGAGAGCTCAACACCGCCAAGCTTCAACTGGCCGCGCTGATCAATCTGCCGCCTGGGCAGGAGAAGGATCTCGCCCTGCTGGTGCCAGAGCGAGAGGCCAAAACAATCGAACTTCCGTCCGATATGATGGTGCTGGAAGACCGGGCGCTGCTGGCGCGTCCTGAGCTCCGGATGATCGATTACCGTCGTCGTATCAACGCGCGCGAGGCCAAAGCTGCCATCTTGGAAATGTTGCCGAGCCTGAATCTCCAGGTCGGAGGCAACTACAGCAGCAATACCTTCCTTCTTTAACAATCACTGGGCTGCCTATGCGGCACGGTCACAAGTTGGAATTTACTCAACCTCTTGCGTTATCCCGCGCGGCCAAGACCATTGAGGCGCAAGACCAAGTGCTTCACACGCAGAACTTGGCGTTGACCATGGCGGTGATGTCGCAGGTCCATGTGAGCGTGGCGCAGGTGGCTCATGCGAAGAAGGAAGTATCGACCGCTGCCCTGTATTACGACACGCAATCCCAAATTGCCGAGCAGACACGTGTGGCTTGGCGCACGGCCAAACTGAGCGAACAATCGGTATTGCGCGAGCGGGTGGCTCAAGTGGCGGCCCAGCTTCGCTACGACGCCGTGGAGGCCGAGGCGCAAACGGCCTGGGCGGCGTTGTTGGCTGCTGTCGGGGAGGACGTGCTCCCTAACAATCTGCGGAACGAGCAAGGCCTGTCGGATCTGGCTCTCCAACTTCGCGCGCGATGGACGAAGAGCAAAGAGTTGCTCAAGTGAGTCGTGGCGGTTATCGGATGGGTCGTGGCTCTCTCATCGGGATGTATCTGGTGTGCACCATGATCTCTCCGGCGAGCGCCACGCCGCCACTCGATGCGAAACCGGCAAGCAACTCGGCTGAACTCGCCACCATCCGAGGAGTGGTCAAGGCGACCGCGCAGGCAACCTTGGCTAGCCAGGTCCAAGGCCGAATCAGCCGACTACCCGTGAAAGAAGGGCAACGGTTTAAGAAAGGTGCGCTGTTGGTGGCGCTTGACTGTTCAAAATACGAGGCAGAACTGGCGAGCGCGCAGGCTGAATATCGCGGCAAAAAGAAAACATATGAAAATAATCTCCGT
This sequence comes from Nitrospira sp., assembly GCA_012032965.1. GTDB lineage: Bacteria > Nitrospirota > Nitrospiria > Nitrospirales > Nitrospiraceae > Nitrospira_D. The sequence goes on along the minus strand of JAAUPT010000138.1, from coordinate 2,301 downwards.
CTGTCCCAACATCAGGCGGTGGGACAACTTGAACTGGAAGTGTCTGAGGCGGACTCGGAAAAGGCATTCGCGGCCGTGAAGGCCGCGCGGGTCAATGTCAGCGGCTGCACGGTGCGAGCACCCTTTTCCGGTCGTGTCGTCAAGACCATCGTCAATGAGCACGAGAACGTATTTCCCAATGATCAACTGATTAGTCTCCTGGACGACAGTCGGCTCGAAATCGAGCTGATTCTGTCCTCCAAGTCTTTAGCCTGGCTCAAGGTTGGTCTCCCCTTTGAGTATGCGGTGGATGAGACGGGGCTCCGCTATCCGGCCGTGGTGGAGGATATCGGGGCGAACGTCGATCCGGCCAGCCAGACAGTCAAAGTCAAAGGTCTGTTTCGGGCCAAGCCCGACAACGTGCTCGCCGGGATGAGCGGTATCGCGTCGTTTGCTGAAGGCCCCCAGTGACCACGCCGACCATGGTCTCAGTAGAAGCCACACCTCACAGCTCGCTACCGAAAAATACCCCCTGGGCCACCCTCTTACAGTTGGAGAGGATGGTACGCGCTGCCGCAACTCAGCAAGAGCTGCAATTTCTCATTGTCAACGAAACTCGTCGGTTGGTGTCGTACAGGCAGGCAGTCTTGCTGATTCCGCCTTCGGCTGCTGCGTCGAAGTATGAAGTGCGGGCAGCTTCGAGCGTGCCTGTCGTCGACCGTACGATGCCCTTCATGCAATGGACGGAACGGCTGATCCAGTGCCTGCGTGACACGTCGACCAGCCACGACCTCCGGCAGGTTGAAGAAGCTGATTGTCCCCCGGAAGTCCAGTCAGAGTGGAATGAATTCAGCGTTGGTTATGGCCTGTGGTGTCCGCTGACGCATCCAGACGGGCAGATGCTGGGCGGCCTGTGGCTCACGCGCGATCAGCCATGGCCGGAGCACGAAGTCACGGTGCTTCAACGCCTCAGTGAGGCCTATGCGTATGCCTGGCGCGCGGTCGGTCCCTCCAAGCACCTCCGATGGCGGTGGGGCTTGAGTCGGACGACGACCTGGCTGCTTGCCGGCGCGATGGTGGGCGCACTGATCGTTCCCGTCCCCATGTCGACCGTGGCTCCCGCGAAGATTGTGGCCAAGGATCCGTTGATTGTCAGTGCGCCGATCGACGGCGTCATCGCAGACATTGCCGTGCTGCCGAATACCGAGGTCACACGAGGGGATCTGTTGTTCCGGTACGAGGATACGACCTTCCGCAGCGACTATCAGATCGCGGAACGCAACCTGGATGTGGCGATGGCGCAGTATCGCCGCGCGGCTCAGGGGGCCTTCGTGGCAGCCGACCAAAAGGCCGATGTGCCGCTGTTGAAGGCCGAAGTGGAGTTGCGGGAAACCGAGAGGAACTACGCCTACGAACGATTGGCCAAAGTGGAGGTCAAGGCTGAACAGGCAGGACTGGTGTTGTACAGCGACAAATCCGATTGGATCGGAAAACCGGTCGTCGTCGGCCAGCGCATGATGGAATTGGCGAACCCTCGGCAGGTGGAAGTCAGAATCGATCTCCCGGTTGACGATGCCATTGTCCTGCGTGAGGGCGCCGCGGTGTCCTTATTCCTCAATGCTCATCCGTTATCCAGCGTGCCGGCCACGGTGAGCCATGCGAGCTACCATGCCGAGGTCCTGCCGAACAACACATTGGCCTATCGTGTCACGGCGCAGCTTGGAGAGGGATCGCCGGAATTGCGGATCGGGTGGCAGGGCAGCGCGAAGATTTACGGAGAGCAGGTCTCACTGTTCACGTATCTGTTCCACCGTCCGATTTCCGCGCTAAGGCCGTGGGTTGGACTATGAAACCGACGATGAATCCACCGGGTGAGCCGATCCTGCCGCCGTTGCGAGAGGATCTCCAGCTCCTCGCCGGGGCTCCAGCTGCTGATGGGTCACCGACCTGGGTTCTCGTGGACCAGCTCCGCGGAAAGCATTTCCAGATCGGGTGGCCGGCCTATCAGATGTTCTCGCGCTGGAAAGGCCAGTCAGCGGAGGGTATGGTGTCGGCGATTCATGCCGAGACTACCTGTCGCGTCACTTCTAGGGATATCGAAGCATTTATGCAGTTCTTGTACCGCAACCATCTCATGCGCGACCTGCCGCAGGGAGGCTATCGAGCCTATCTCGCCCAAGCTGAAGCGGCCAAGCCACAGTGGCTGACGTGGTTGGTCCACCACTATCTATTTTTCCAAATTCCATTAGTCCGACCGGATTCGATTTCTTCGGGCGACTCTTTCCCTTGTCGAATGGCTCTTCGCACCATCATGGCATGGCT
>JAAUPT010000004.1 GCA_012032965.1 Nitrospira sp. | reverse complement strand
TGGATTCCATGGCATTGGCACTCGCATCCGGTGCCGCTGCCGCGCTCTCTCTCACCACCGGCTTGTCGAGTGTGATGGTTGGTGTGATGGTTGCCGTCGCATTGCTTCCTCCGGCAGTCACTCTCGGTCTCATGCTGGGTCACGGCGATATCAACCTCGCTGCCGGCGCAGGGTTGCTGCTCGCGATCAACGTAGTGTGCATTAATCTCGCCAGTAAAGTGGTCTTTTTCGTCAAGGGGATCCGCCCACGTACGTGGTGGGAGAAGGAACGAGCACGACGGGCGATGATCATGTACGTTCTGGCATGGCTTCTGACACTGGTTCTGCTGGTTTTACTTATTTATGGTCGCCGATCGTTGATGCAGTGACAATCGATGTCAAACTTTGAGTACAGAAGGATATCAGGACAAAGCAGCTTGTTTCCACGACGGATTGGTAAACAAGGGGGACGGGTAGGTGGACTTGATGCGTTGAAACATGAGCGATTCAACCCACTTCATGCAGTTTGATCAGATTCGTCCCGCCCGGTTGTCCCACGCGAGTTCCTGACAGAATCACGATTTTTTCCCCTGTCTTGACCAGCCCCTCTGATTTCAAGTGCCGTTCCGCCTCCTCCACACGCGCATCGGTCTGCTCGATCTGCGGTATGGTGTACGGGCGTACGCCCAATAGAGCGCCATCTGCTGCCTGACCGGCTCAAACGGCGTGAGCGCAATAATGGGTGCGGCTGGGCGTTGTTTCGAAATCAATCGCGCGGTGGTCCCGCGTTCGCTGAATGCCACAATGGCGCTCGCAGCGACCGATTTAGCCGCGGAGGCAGCAGCGGTACAGATCGCTTCCGGGAAAGACAAGTTTTCCATATCGGTTTGGCGCTTGAAGATGAGACCGGGTTCGACTTCTTCCTCGGCCACCCGGATGATGCGATCCATCACCTGTACGGTTTCGATTGGATAGGAGCCTACAGCGGTTTCGGCTGAGAGCATCACGGCGTCAGTGCCGTCAAAGACGGCGTTCGCAACATCCGATGCTTCCGCTCTGGTCGGGCGCGTCGCCTGTGTCATGGACTCCAACATCTGCGTGGCCGTGATGACCACGCGGCGCCGACGATTGGCTTCCACGATAATCCGCTTCTGTAACACCGGCACGGCCTCTGGGCCCATCTCTACACCCAAATCTCCACGAGCAATCATCACACCATCCGCACGGTTTAGGATTTCGCCTAAAGACTGGATGGCCTCTGCTCGTTCGATCTTGGCGATGATGGGCATGTTGCTTCCATGCTCCGCCAACAGGGTCCGAACCGCATCAACATCCTGCGACCCTCTTACGAAGGAAAGCGCCACATAATCGACGCAATGCTCAACGCCGAATCGAATGTCGGTTCGATCTTTGTCAGTCAGAGTAGGAGCACTGACGGCGGTACCGGGCAAATTGATTCCTTTGTGCGAAGTAATCTTGCCGCCGATCACGACAGTGCAGTCGATCCAACTATCCATGATGCGATCGGCAAGAAGTTCAATCAGTCCATCGTTGATGAGCACTCGCGCGCCTGGGCGGAGATCGCGAGTGAGTGCAGGATAGGTGACGGGGATCTCAAGAATAGGAGAGGGAGGGGGGACTTGGGCATAAGGCAGATCCCCGGACTCAGTCGATATCCGCAGCCGCACCACTTGGCCAGCGCTCACTTCAACCCCGCCCTTCGGCAACAGGCCCACCCGAAGTCGAGGACCTTGCAGATCCTGAATAATCGCCACCGCCGACCCGTGCCGGTCAGCTGCCTCTCGGATGGCGGCGATCGCCGCAGCATGAGAGGCGTGAGTGCCGTGAGAAAAATTCAGCCGAGCGGCGTTCATGCCGCTCTGAATCAATCGGCTAAGGATGGCCGGCGCACTACTCGCCGGGCCGATCGTGCAGACAATCTTGGCTTTTCGCATGCTCGTGTACAATCGTCACCACAGGGCTGATTCAGAAACGAGAATATCATAAATCGATTCTTTTGATAGCATATGTGAGACCAGATTCTATTTCATGTCCACAGGACCCCTCAGTTTCGTGCATTTTCCTTTCCTTTTCTCTCTCGACCAGTAGAATGACTTCGTCACAATCTCTACTGATAGCGATCTTGATGCTCTACGCCTCTCCTCTGTAGCGAAAAGGCAGACACAATGGCGATCCTCATTTCAGTGGCATCCGGGAAAGGCGGCGTAGGGAAAAGCGTCATCTCGGCCAACCTGGCGTTGGCGCTCGCAAAGACCGGACAACAGGTTTTGCTGGCTGATCTCGACGTAGGTGGGGCTGATGCCCATATTATGTTTGGAGAACTCAATCCGTCGGTGACGCTGACAGATTTTCTAGATAAACGAGTCAGCCGGTTGGACGAAGCCGCCGTCCCCGTCACGGTTCATCCGAACCTCCGTCTCATTGCCGGGACCGGCGAGACCTTGGCGACCGCTAATATGGCCTATGCCCGCAAGAAACGATTGATGAAGCATTTCCAGGACCTTGCGGCCGACGTGGTGGTTCTTGATATTGGGGCTGGTACCAACTACCACGCTCTCGACTTTTTTCTAATGGCTGACATTCATTTGGCCGTGGCCACTCCCGAGCCGACGGCTGTGCTGGATCTTTACCGATTCATCAAATTGGCAGCGATCCGCCGTGTATTGGCGTGTTTTCTCGCGCGGAGCTCCATGTCGGAGGTCCTCTCCAATAAAGACTTTGCGAGCGTAGAGGAGGTTATGGATGTCGCCGGTGCCACCGATGCAGAGGGACGGGACAATGCAACAGCCGCGTTGCGATCGTTTCGACCCGGCCTGATCGTCAATCGCGTGTCCAGCGGTTCCCAGGTCAACGTCCTGTACCTCCGTAAGATTCTCCACCAATACGTCGGTGGCGATCTGACCCTGCTCGGGGAAATCCCCGACGACCCGGCCGTGAGCCAGGCCGTCAGAAAATTCCTGCCGGTCATCGAAGCCGCTCCGACATCTGAAGCTGCCAAGAGCTTTCTGGCCATCTCCTCCGCTGTCGAACAACTCATTACGGCGGCTGTCGACAGACGCAAAGAACAAGCGACACAATCAGAAGCGATTCAGGCGAATGTCTTGCTATCGAATCCTGGACATTCCCGAGATCCCCAGATCTCGACTCCGGTGCAATCTGAGGCACCACATCCTTCGTATGAATCGAGATCTCCCGCTGACGCTAATATTATCCAACATCCAGGCAGCTAAGGACCTAGGACTACGCTTCCTCGACACCCCTATCGCAGTTGCGGCAGGTGATGAAACAGATGCCCCTGGCCGAGGCGTCACTACCCACCAATCGTTCCTGAAGAAACCTTAACTACGTGGAAGATAATCAGAATGAATAGATTGAAGATCCGGTCTTGCCAGAGCTAATGGTGAGTATTGGAGAAGGCCGCACGTCAAAACCCGAGTTCTTTTTCCAGGTCGGCTTTCTTCTTGTCGAACTGTTTCTGGTCGGATTCGCTCTTCTGGGTAATCGAATTCTGCATGCTCTCTCCGACTTTTTCCATGGCTCGCTGTGACGCCTCGCCCTTCTTTTGGATCTGAGCGGCCACATCCTTTGCCTTGGGCGAACCGGAGAATTCGTAATACATCATGGCGTGACTCTGTGTGAAGGTTGGATCAGGGCGCTTCATGATGGTGTCGCCTCGTAATTCAGCACGATCTTTCGCAGGTTTGTCTCCAGCCGGCAGGTATTTCATCCACCGCGATGCGTTCCTGAGCTTCTCGAGCGACTGCGCCGTGGCCTTGCCTAGTTCGCCGATGTTGCCGGTTAAACCCTGAGCGTCTTTTTCCTCGGCCTTCATCAATCGGTTGGCATTGGTGGTCGCCACTTTTGCTAACTCTTGCCGGAACGTGGCCGGAGAGCTGTAGGGTTGTCGTGAGCCGGTGTTTGGATCGACCGGACTGTACCGGCCGTTATCGATATTCCAGGCGGTCTCGAAAAGGCGAAGGTCTTCTGGTTTGGCCTGGACCGCCTTGATGAGGACACGGTTGGCTTCTTGGTGATCGCCGATGGTTTCGAAATATCGGAACGCTGAGGTCTGGCCGTCGGCCCCTACCGGGTCACCGGAGTAGAGTACGCCTTTGGCCTCGGCTGCTTTGCCCAAGTCTCGTCCTAATTTAGGCATATTCGCTTTGGATTTCTGCATCGCATTTTTATCATAGCGGTCGATACAATCGCTTGCCGAGACCCTCATGTACGCGGCAAAGAGGGCGGCAGGTTGTCCGGCTTGTTCCGCCTTTTGCAGGCCAGCCGACTGGGCCAAAGCAGTTTTCTTTTCCTCGTCGCCCAAACATGGATCATCCGCATAGACAACGGGCGCGGTGAGGACGACAACGATCAGGGAATATCCGGTTAATTTCATCAGGCGCATGAGTGATCACCTCCGCTTACTTGCCGAATAGGCCCTTCATCATCTTGTTGACGTCGATAGCGGGTTCGCCTTCTTCCGTTCCAGGCTTTTTCGCTCCGCGGCTCCGTCCTCGGTCTTTGGACTGAGTTCCGCCCATCATCATCTCTCCCATCATCGCGCCCATGTCGTTCTTGGTATATCCGGCTGGGATTTCGAAGAGGGCGGGATCCTGCTTTTCAAGCTTGATGTTCGTCAGCTCGCTGGTCATGCGCATCTTCTTGTCACCCTCTTTGGAGAGCAGGTCCATCTTGATGGTAATCCCTTCTTTGGTCGTCCAGAAGAAACCACCGAATTTCCCCGAGCCGTCCTTCTTCACGGCAACGACTTTGGATTTTGTGGTCTTCATGCCGTTGACCGTTTCCTGGCCGACCTCGGTCTGCTCGACGATCTCAAATGCGTCTGCCCCGTTAGCATTCGAGTCATTCATCGGCATTTCCATGTACATGTCTCCCATCAACTGCCACATCACCTTCTTATCCTTCCGGATGATCGTGGTCATTCCGTCCGATCCACCCATCTCCATCCGGTCCTTGTTGGTCGTATGGTAGACGCGCGATTTCATGGTCATGCCGCCTTCTGTCTCCATCGTGCTATCGGCCGAGTAGTCCACCTGTACTTCCGGTGGAGGGGCCGCATGCACGGTGATAGGGATAAGGAACGCACACGTCAGCATCCCAGCGTAGCGCAACGATTTCATCGGCACATCCTCCTCAAGATGGTGATAGGGGCGGGGGAGAGTATCGGGATTTCCTAGGTATAGTCAATAACCTTAGTGTCCGGAGAACTAGGGCGGAGCGCCAGAATGTTGCTTCTGGCTAGAGCCAAGCGTGCCTGCTGTGCGGCGGCCGTGAGGCGTAACTGCTTGTGCCGAGTATGCCGAATGACCTTGCCCACCGCGTTGAACACCAGGATCCTTTCCAGCCCGCTGAGCCAAACGGTTGATGCCGATTGACCCTCCGGCGGCGGCATGCTAATAACACACCCGTTGGAAAGCAAGCCCGTGTGCCCGGATGGCGGAACTGGCAGACGCGCCGGACTCAAAATCCGGTTCTCGCAAGAGAGTGGGAGTTCGACCCTCCCTCTGGGCACCAATGATGCTAACTCGTATCGATACCCTTATTTTGTCTGTATCCCGCTTGATGGCTTCACATGGAAGACCGGAGAATCAGAATTGATGGCTTTCAAGGTGAGGCGTTACACACACAATGGCTTGATTGCCTCTTGACAGCGGCGCGCTATTAGCCTAGGTTCTGCCATATTTCTCAATAACGTATGCGTACTCTCACTCTGCAAAGCATCGTCTGTAGATTTCTTCAGAATAACCGTTTGATTTCTTTTCGTAGCATCGCCGTCAACTTATTAAGGAGGCAGCACATGCGTACAGTGTTGGCATTAGGAGCCGCAATTCTTTGCGTCGGCTCTCTGAATGTTGCAGTAGCTCAAGAGCGACTCCAGCAGTCATCCGGTGGGTCTGCAATGGGAGTCGGAACAGGCGTTGGGGATGTTTCAGGGAGCGCCAATCGCGTCCAAGCCTTTGATCGCAATACATTCCTCAATCGCCTCTCCCTTCCCGAGACGATCTATGGTCGTGTGCTCGCTATCGATTTTCCTGCGGGGAAGTTGCTGCTGGAAAGTGGCGGAAGCTCTCATGACGAAGGTCGCGCTGGGGCAGGGGCGATGAGCTCCATGACGGTCTACTTCGATGAAAAGACCAACATGGACCAGCTCAAAGTGTTGAACAACGGTGATGATATCTCGCTTCAAGTGGTCGAAGCGACCTCAACGAATCAGGAATATGGCACCGGCCGCAAAATCCTTCGTGAGGTCTACTTGCTACGTGGGAATGAACACCTTGCAGGATTTGGTGGCTTAGGTCAACGTCCGAATCCTTCCACTGAGCGAGCCATTGAAACGAGCAGTGGTAGTTTGACCGGCGGAATGCCAGGATCCGTGCTCCCGGGGAAAATCACGGGAACCGTGGACACCACAATCGGTGAATATACCGGTTCGGCACCTTGCTGGAACTGCGAACCGCAGCCGGGGTGGGGCTATCAAAATCAAACAAAGTCCGACTATGGAACGGATGCGTCGAAGCCGAACCTGGTCAAGGGAATGCAGTAAAGAGAAACAGCGCCTGAAGGCTACGCAGAAAGGGGGCAGCAAGAGCTGCCCCCTTTTTCTTGAGAACAGCATCGGGATTTTATGAACGAAGATCAGAACGTGCCGACCTCCGAGCTCGATCTACGCGGCGTCATTTGTCCCTACAACTTCGTGAAGACCAAACTCAAGCTTGAAACGATGAAGGAAGGCGAAGTTCTGTCGGTCTTGCTAGACGATGGGGACCCTATCCGCAATGTACCGCGCAGTGTCCAGAATGAAGGACACACCATACTGGCGCAAGAACGAATGGATCACGCCTACAGAGTGTTGATTCGTCGGGAAGACAGCGACTAGACAAGACTCTTCTTGCTTCTCATCATCATCGGCATCTTCCCTACAACAAGCGTCATGTCCTGACCCACCAGACTAGGTAGGTGTTGGCTTACCTGACGTGCAGTTCCGCAAAGAATACGTTCGTTCGACCGCGTCAAGTCGCGGGCAAGCACGACGTGGCGTCGCGGGGCAATGATGGTCAGCGTCCGTAATGCATGGGCGACCGATGTCCCCGTGCAAAAGACTATGGTGGGAATTTCTCGCATCAGGGCATCGGCCAGACAGCGGGCGATACGTGCACGACTAGTCGGCAGATGGCCTAAAAAATAGAAGGAGTCGCAGGGCAATCCTGCAGTCGTGAGGGCTGCAATAACAGCTGACGGACCCGGTACTGGGACCACAGGGATGCGATGGACATGGGCTGCAGCCACGAGCAGATGGCCTGGATCGGCGATCAGAGGAGATCCACAGTCTGATACGAGCGCGACATCAGCACCTTGCTGGAGGCGTCGCAAAAGAACCCTGATTTTTTCTTTTAGATTACTGGGGCCATAGCTGGTCACTGTCGCATGAATTTGATGATGGGTGAGGAGTTGCTGTGTGACGTTGGGATCTTCAGACGCAATAATCTCGACTGTCCTCAGAATTCGAATGGCTCGAACCGTGAGATCATCCGGGTGTCCGATCGGTACGGCAACAACATAAAGCCTCCCGATCCGAGGCGGCTGACTTTCCGAAGTCATTGTAGCTCTGAGGTTTTGTTGACTCTGTTTGGCTCGCATCGATATAATTTCCCACTTATCTTGTTGACTTAAGATTTTGAAGCACTGCAGGGGCATTCCCGATGGCAGCCGTCTGTTTCATGATTACCCTGGTCCTGTATATCGTGGCCACGGTATCATTTTTTTCCTATTCGTTACGACGCTCAGAAGCCTTGTCCAAAGTGTCACTCGGTATTACGGTTTGTGGCTTCGTTTCCCACACGATTGCGCTTGTCATGAGAATGGTGGGGCCCTCTTCATCGGCACCACCCAGTTTTTCAGACGCCCTATCCTTCCTTCTTGATGATCATCCTTGTGTTTTGGTAGTGGAGTTCCGCCATCGGATCCACGTTCTTGGGTCCTTCATGGTGCCCTTGGCCCTCGCCTCCTTAGTCTCGGCGGCAGCTCTCCCAGAAACCGTGCCCACCCTGCAGCCCGTCTTGAAGACGCTGTGGTTTCATGTGACGCTCAGCATGCTGGGCACTGTGGGGTTCACGGTCGCCTTCGTTGCGGGAGTGATGTACCTGATTCAAGATCGGCTCCTCAAGTCTAAACAATTCAACGTGCTCTACAGCAAGCTGCCTGCGCTCGATTTTCTCGATCACCTGAATCAACAATCGATTGTCTTGGGATTTCCATTGCTGACGTTGGGCATCGTGACCGGAGCGATCTCAGCTGACTTTTCGCGTGGGTCCTATGTGAGTTGGAACCAGGAGCAAACGTGGGCGCTCGTCACCTGGGTCTTCTACTTCGTCGTGCTGCTTGGCAGGCTGACCGTTGGCTGGAGGGCCAAACGCGCAGCATACCTGACCGTCATCGGATTTGCCGGTGTGATTCTCACGCTCGTGGGCGTGGTGCTCAAGGGGCATAGTCCCTTGTCATGAAATAGGTGTAATGGTCCCATGCATCTGATTGTCGTTGGATTGAGCCATAAGACAGCCCCGGTCGAGATCCGAGAGCAGCTCGCTGTTCCAGAGAGTCGACTGGGAGAAGCCCTCACCAGACTGTGTTCGTATCCGGGCATCAAGGAAGGCATTCTCCTCTCGACGTGTAATCGAGTCGAGGTGTATTCCGTCGTCGACGACGTGGACACTGGTTATGGACGAATCCAAGAATTTCTTGCTGACACCCATCTCTCTCTGTCTTCCGAGCAGCTGACCCCACACCTTTATTGGCATACCGGGGACCGGGCGATCGCACATCTTTTCAGGGTAGCCGCCAGTCTTGACTCGATGATCATTGGAGAATCCCAAATCCTTGGACAACTGAAGGATGCCTTTGAAATGGCGCTGGCCCATAAGACGACCGGCGTGATCATGAACAAAGTCGTCAAAAAAGCGATCTCCGTCGCCAAGCGCGTGCGGACCGAGACAAAGATCTCAGAAATGGCAGTCTCGGTCAGCTATGCCGCAGTGGAGCTGGCGAAGAAAATTTTCTCGAATCTTCATGAGAAAACCGTGCTGTTGATTGGAGCGGGGGAAATGGCCAAGTTGGCGGCGCGACATTTGCTCGCTCATGGAGTGGGGCACGTGCGCATTACGACACGAACGCCGCAGCATGCGGTCGATCTTGCAGCCAAATTCGGTGGGACCGCAGTCCCATTCGATCAATTCAAGGACGACATGGCATCGGCAGACATCGTATTAGTCTCCACCGGGGCGTCGCACTATCTTGTTGGGGCCGAAGATGTCCACCGGGCGGTCACGGAACGGATGAATCGCCCCATGTTTTTGATCGATATTTCCGTTCCCAGGAATATCGATCCGGCCGTTCGCCATGTCGACAACGCGTTTCTCTTCGACATCGACGATCTCAAACATCGGGTTGAACAAAACCGGGCCGAACGAGTGCAGGAGGCTGAGAAGGCCGAGCGGATGGTCCTTGAAGAAGTGACCACCTTACTCGACTGGATGAAATCCTTGGAGGTGACTCCGACGATCGTTGCCCTCCGAAGCCGGGTTGACGATATTAAACGAACCGAGGTGGAAAAAGTGTTGGGCCGCTTAGGGCATCTTTCTCACCAGGATCGCGAACTGGTCGAGGGACTGGCCTCCTCGATCGTGAACAAATTGATTCATCGCACCATGGTCACGCTAAAGACCGAGGTGAATTCTTCGAACGGCCCGGCGTTCGTCGAAGCGGCTCGCCGTTTTTTCCATCTCGACCGTCCATCTCCACCCAGTCGAGAATCGACAAGATGATGTTGAACAGCCGTGCGGCCTCGATGAACCGCCCGAAGAATTTGGATCTGAAGAGCCGGCGCAGAAACCGTCAATGCGCAAACAAGCCCGCTGACCCTCTGACAAAAGAAGAAGGATCTCCGAGTGTCGATACAACATACCGCGCGCCCAACTTTGGTTCTTGGCACACGAGGAAGTAAATTGGCCCTATGTCAAAGCGAATGGTTCCAATCTAAAATTCAACAAGTAGCGCCGGAGGTTCGAGTGACGCTGCGGAAGATTCAAACGTCCGGCGACAAGATTGTGGACGTTCCGTTGGCCAAAATAGGGGGGAAAGGCTTGTTCGTCAAAGAAATCGAGGACGCCTTGCTCACCGGAGAAATTGACTTCGCCGTCCACAGTATGAAGGATGTTCCCGCGCAGTTGCCGGATGGGCTCGATATTCTCTGTATTCCGCCACGTGAAGATGCGCGTGATGCCTTCATTAGCCGTGTAGGGTGTTCATTTCAGGATCTCCCGGTTGGAGCCACCATTGGGACAGCGAGCCTTCGACGCCAGGCCCAACTGTTACACGCCCGGCCAGATCTGAAAATTGCAATGCTGCGCGGCAACCTTGATACCCGGTTGAGAAAACTTAAGGAAGGACAGTTCGACGCCATCATCTTGGCCGCAGCCGGTCTGCATCGCCTGGCATGGTCCCAGACTATCACAGAGTATCTTCCCCCTATGCTGAGTCTACCTGCGATAGGCCAAGGGGCGCTTGGTATCGAAGGGCGGGTTAACGATGAATTCGTGCGGTCCATCGTATCGCGACTTAATGATCAGGCCACTCAGACAACGGTGACGGCGGAACGGGCCTTCTTACACCGTCTCGAAGGTGGCTGTCAGGTTCCCATCGCTGCGTACGCCACCCTGACTGCTGAACATCTGGCTTTGGATGGCCTTGTCGCAAGTGTGGATGGAAAGACCATTATTCGCGACCAAATCAAGGGGACACCTCAGCAGGCTCATTCGTTGGGTGTCCAGTTGGCTGATCGGTTGCTGTCGCGGGGAGGGGATAAGATCCTCAGGGAGATTTACGGAACAGCATGAACAGGGTACGGCAAACCAGTGGCAAGGTGTATCTGGTCGGAGCTGGTCCCGGAGATCCCGGTCTCCTGACGGTCCGAGGAAAGGAGTGCCTGGAGCAGGCCGACGTAATTCTTTACGATTACCTTGCCAATCCAGCATTACTTTCCTACGCTCCAAATCAGGCTGAACGAGTGTACGTCGGACGGCGTGGTAAGGGATCGTACCCGGAGCAAGAGACCATCAGTCGTCTCCTCATTGAGCGAGCACGAGCGCGAAAGGTGGTGGTCCGATTAAAAGGCGGAGATCCGTTCGTGTTTGGTCGAGGTGGCGAAGAGGCCGAGGCGCTGGCAGCGGCAGGAATAGAATTTGAGGTCGTGCCCGGAGTGACTGCAGCCGTGGCAGTACCTGCCTACGCAGGGATCCCTGTCACGCATCGAACCTTAGCCTCTACGCTGACGATCGTCACGGGACATGAGGACCCCGAAAAAGCTACCACAGCGTTGGATTGGTCACGACTCGCTGGCAGCCAAGGCACGTTGGTGTTCCTGATGGGCATGAAGAACCTCTCAATGATCACAACGCGGCTGATTGAAGAGGGACTGGCACCATCGACACCTGTGGCGATCACTCGTTGGGGCACACGGGTCTCTCAACAAACCATCGTCGGCACATTGTCCGATATCGCGCAAAAAGCTGGCGTGGCTAGGCTAGATCCTCCGACGGTCATCGTCGTGGGCGAGGTGGTTCGACTGAGGCCAACACTCAACTGGTTCGAGCAACGTCCACTCTTCGGCAAACGGGTGTTGATGACACGAGCAAAAGAACAGGCCGGCGAATTGGCTTCCCTTCTGGCTGGCTATGGAGCTGAGGCTATCGAAGCTCCGACAATCAAGGTTGTCCCCCCTCTGGATTGGGCGCCTGTTGATCACGCGATCTCCGAAATTGAGACTTACCGCTGGATTATGTTCACCAGTGTGAATGGCGTGGACCGGTTCATGACTCGATTGTGGGTAAAGGGGCTCGACTCCCGTTGCTTGGCAGGACGGCAGCTCTGTTGCATCGGACCCCGCACCGCTCAGGAGCTGGAAAAGTTCGGAGTCAAAGCGGATCTGATACCGGCGGACTATCAGGCAGAAGGAGTGCTGAAGGTACTCGTGCAGCAGGATCTCAAAAAGGTTCGTATTTTGATCCCTCGTGCCGAGGTGGCTCGAGAGCTCTTGCCGGAGGAACTTCGTGCTCGTGGTGCTCACGTCGACGTCGTTCCAGTGTACCGAACGGTCACACCTACTCAAGATGAGGGTGGATGGCAGCAGCTCATCGATCATCGGATCCATGTAGTCACGTTTACGAGTTCTTCCACAATTCGAAACTTTGTAGCCATGCTCGGAGGGGTGGACGCCGTGAAGCCGCTCGTGCAAACTGTGATGATCGCGTGTATTGGACCCATCACAGCGAAAACCGCCGAGGAGTACGGCTTGACGGTTTCGATCATGCCGAAAGAAAATACGATTCCCGCGATGGTGGACGCAATTGTCCATCACTATCAAAGCCGTGAGCAGGTTGCCACGGGAGTTCGGTCGTAAAGCCAGCAGAGAAAATGTCTCGTATGTCTATATAAACAGGGAGGGTGAGATGGTTCCTGTAAAGTCCTTTATGATCCCCCGAGAAAAGTTCGTGACGGTCCCGCGTGACACCGACGCGCAGACGGCCGCCCGCATCATGCGAGACCGTGGGATCGGCAGCTTGTTTGTGACCAATGATCGCGAGATTATTGGAATCATTACAGATACGGACATGATGCGCCGGGTGGTCGCCGCCGGGGCCGACGCCACGAAGACCATGGTGGAGCAGATCATGTCGGCGCCGATCATGACCATTGAGGAGGGCAAAACGCTCTTGGATGCCAACGACCTGATGGCACGATCTCATCTTCGGCATTTAGGGGTCACACGCGAGGGCCAGCTGGTCAGGCGTCATCTCCGTTCGAGACCTCGTCGTCTTTTTGACGAACCTTCCGAGAAAGTAACGTAGGATATGGCATTTCCGATTCAACGTCTCCGACGACTGCGGCAGCATAAGTCATTGCGAAGGATGGTCCGTGAGACGACGCTATCCCCATCGGATTTTATCTACCCGCTCTTTGTCGTAGAAGGACAGGATCGCCGTGAAGAAATTGCTTCGATGCCGGGTCAGTTTCGGCTCTCTGTCGATTTGCTGGTCAAGGAAGCCGAGGAAATTCTGGGGTTAGGGATTCCGGCAGTTATTCTATTCGGCATTCCAGCGCACAAGGATGAGCGGGGGAGCTCAGGATGGGACCCCAACGGGATCGTGCAGCGGGCGATTCGAACAGTCAAACAACAGGTGCCGGAGTTGCTGGTTATAACCGATGTGTGCATCGACGAATATACGACTCACGGGCACTGCGGAATCGTGAAGAACGGCAAAATCCTGAACGATGAAACCCTGGAGTGCCTCACACTCATGGCTCGCACACATGCTGAGGCGGGAGCTGACATGGTCGCCCCTTCGGATATGATGGATGGGCGTGTCGCTGCAATTCGGAGGGAGTTGGATCGGTCTGGATACTCAGATCTGCCGATCATGGCATACGCCGCCAAATTCTCCTCGTGTTTCTACGCTCCGTTTCGAGATGCTGCGTTCTCAAGTCCGCAATTCGGAGACCGCCAGTCCTACCAGATGGACCCGGCTAACGCACGCGAAGCGCTTCGAGAAATCGAACTCGATGTCGAAGAGGGCGCCGATATCGTGATGGTCAAACCGGCGCTGCCTTATCTGGATATCATCGCGGCGGCTCGTGGCCGCACGCTGCTCCCTCTGGCGGCCTACCAGGTGAGCGGCGAGTACAGCATGATCAAGGCTGCGGCCCAAGCGGGATGGCTCGATGAATCACGCGCCATGATGGAATCGCTCTTGGCAATCAAACGGGCAGGAGCAGATCTCATCCTGTCATACTTCGCTAAAGATGCCGCCAAACTGCTCCACTGATCGAAAATGAAGGTAACCCGCGGATATTCCGGCGAGCCCCTAGGACCATATCCGGTGGGAACGATCGGGAATTTCGACGGACACCATCTTGGCCACCAATCTCTGTTGAAGCAGGTGGTAAAGACGGCGCACCAGGCCCAAGGAACGGCTCTCGTGGTGACCTTCCATCCTCACCCCGTGAAAATTCTGGCGCCCACCGCCGATTTGCGCTTCTTGACCGATGAACGAGAGAAACTTGCGCGTTTCGAACAGGCAGGAATCGATGAAGTCGTCTTCTTGGAGTTCACCCAAACATTTGCTTCACTCTCGCCGGAAACGTTTGCCGACCAGATCCTCTCCAAAGGACTTGGGCTCAAGGAGGTGTTCGTCGGGCAACATTTTGCGTTTGGACACAAGCGAGCCGGAACGATCAATGACTTAACTCTTTTCGGTCATCGATTAGGCTTCATCGTCCACCCGACACCCCCCGTGATGATCGCTGGGAGCGTCGTCAGCTCGACTCGAATCAGGCGGCTGATCCTCTCAGGAGAAGTCGATCAGGCGGCCGACTTGCTCGGCCGGCACTATGCGGTCACTGGCGTTGTCACCCCGGGCGAGGGGAGAGGGCGGACACTGGGATGGCCGACAGCAAACCTTCACCTGCCTTCCGACCGCGTGGTTCCCGCTGATGGAATTTATGCGTCGATCACGGTCATCAAGCATGAACGACACGATTCTGTCGCATACATTGGAACAAGACCGACCTTTGCCGGAGCAGACCGTCTCCTGGAAGTCACCATCCTAGATGGAACCCACAATCTGTACGGACACGACCTTACCGTTGAATTTATCGATCGTATTCGAGGAGACGTACATTTCGACGGAGTAGCAGCGCTTCGTCGACAGATCGCATCAGATGTGGAGTCTGCGAAAACGATCCTCGTCGACATCATCAAGCAATCGGAGGGTAAGGCATCATTGCAGCCCATCATACATAAATCCCCTCGCAAGGCCTGGCCCCCCGTACTTCACCGTATGGTCCGCACAGTTCGGACAAACAATCTCTTTCACCATGGCCAGCACCTTTTGGTTGCCGTGTCTGGTGGCCCTGATTCCATGGCGTTGTTGTCGCTTCTGGATAGCCTTCGTTCAAGTTGGTCGCTGACTCTGACCGCTGTTCACTGTAACTATGGGCTGCGTGGATTTGAGTCGGAGGATGACCAGGAGTTCGTCACGGCTCGTTGCACAGAGCGGAACATCCCGCTCCATGTTCGACGGTTTCATCTACTCGACCGGCCAAAGCCATCTTCCTTACAGGCAGTGGCCCGCGATCGTCGGTATCAGGCATTCGCGGAGATTGCCGAACAGTGCGGAGCGAACCGTATTGCTCTTGGCCATACGGCCGATGACCAGGCAGAAACCATTTTGTTATGGTTGCTTCGCGGAGCAGGGCTCACTGGTCTTTCCGGCATGCCGGCTTTCCGAGATAACATGATCATCCGGCCTCTGTACGAAACCGGGAGACAGGAGATTCTGACCTATCTGCAGGATGCTGGAGTATTGTTCCGAGTAGATTCCAGTAACGCGAAGCCTCTTTATTTACGAAATCGAATTCGGCATGAGCTGGTCCCGATTCTGAACCGGCTGGCGCCGGCAAGTCTTGGTGCCCTCTGTCGACTCGCGGATATCTGCCGAGAAGACGATCGCTACGTAGAGCACCAAGCCGCCACTCTGTTCTCTTCTGCTGTAAAATCGGAGTCCGACGGAGGTTGGGCCATCGATCGTGGTCTTCTCTTGGATTTCCCACGCGCTCTCCAACGGCGTGGCATCCGTAATCTTATTCGAAAGAGCCTCAATCAACCGTACACGTTCGGGCTCCGGACGATCGATCGAGTCATTCGTATCGCAGCAAAAGGGAAATCTGGTTCTCGCCTTGATGTCATCGGTGGGCATGTCATCGTGAACGACCGTCAGCTGCGGTTTGTCCCGGGTGGCGAACGCACAATGTCTTATGACCTGCAACCGCCCGCCATACTTGAAAACCGTATGACTGTACCAGGTACTCTTATGTGGTCTGGAACGGGTCAGCGACTTCAGGTACAACTGGAGGCTTGCCGTCAGGCCCTGGCACCTCCAGAAAGAAATCGGATCGTGGTAGACGCTGATCGCGTCTCTCAACCATTGATCGTGCGAAGTTGGTTATCCGGCGACCGATTTCAGCCGTGCGGCATGCAAGGGCATTCAAAAAAAGTTCAGGACTTTTTACTGACCTCAAAATACCTCGGTCGGTCCGTTCCTGTATTCCACTGGTCGTCGCGCCAGAGGGAATCGTGTGGGTTGTGGGGTATCGGCAGGATCAACGTTGGCTACCCACGGCCGCGACGAAACGCTATCTGGTTGTAACCGCCGAGGATCTATCTATAAAAGAGGGGACGGAGTGAGATGGAACGTATGTTTGGACGCCCAATCGTCACCCAGGAGCAAATGCGGAGCCGTATCCGAGAATTGGGGCGACAGATCAGCATCGACTATGCGGGCAAAGATCTGGTGCTTGTCGGTGTATTGAAGGGTGCCTATGCGTTTTTTGCCGATCTCGCTCGTGCTATCCGAATTCCAGTACGTGTTGATTTCATTATTGTGACGAGTTATGGAACTCGGGCTAAGACCTCTGGGAAGGTGAAGTTAGTGACGGACCTGACCGAAAAAATCAGAGGCAAGGAGGTGCTTCTCATCGAGGACATTGTCGACTCAGGATTGACGGTGCAGTATCTTACGAAGACCTTGGCGAAGCAGAAGCCAAAGAGCATCAAGGTATGCACGTTACTGAGCAAACCGGAACGCCGAGTGGTCAACGTGCAGGTGCATTATGTTGGCTTCAGGATCCAGAATGCCTATGTCGTTGGTTACGGACTTGATTATCAACAGAAGTATCGCAACCTCCCTTATCTTGCCGTGCTCGATCAGTTGAACGAGGAGGAGACGTAGCATTTCTCGAGAGCTGTTGGCAATCTGCGGAATGCTATGTTAACATCACAACAACTTTTCAACATGTTGCTTCGAACATCCCGGCCAAGGAGAACTGGATGAATTCCCGGGTCAAGAACTTGCTTTTTTGGGTGGTTGTCGGCTTGTTCATGATTCTCCTCTTCAACCTATTTAGTGTGCCGACCCATGCGCCAGAAGAGGAAGTGATATTTAGCGAATTCATGGCTAAACTCGACAAAGGTGACTTTGAAAAAGTCATCATCAAGGGTAATCACATCAGCGGAGTCCTCAGGGACAAGACGCGCATCCGGACCTACTCGGCGGATTATCCTGAATTTGTCAAAACGCTTAGGGAAATGGACTTGCAAATTGAGGTGAAACCACCGGATGAAAGCCCATGGTATATCACTTTCCTAGTCACATGGGGGCCATTCATCCTCTTCCTCGGGCTCTGGTTTTTCCTGATGCGTCAGATGCAAGTTGGCGGAAATAAGGCGCTGTCTTTTGGGAAGAGCCGCGCACGCATGCTCACGGAGGAAAGGAAAAAGGTTACGTTTTCTGATGTGGCCGGTGTCGATGAGGCCAAAGAAGAAGTCCTTGAAATCATCGAGTTTCTGAAAGATCCGAGAAAATTTCAAAAGCTTGGCGGGCGAATTCCTAAAGGCGTACTCGTCGTCGGTCCTCCGGGAACTGGAAAGACCTTGCTGGCGAAGGCCATTGCCGGCGAAGCAGGGGTGCCGTTCTTTAGTATCAGCGGTTCTGATTTCGTCGAGATGTTCGTCGGGGTGGGAGCCTCTCGAGTTCGTGATTTGTTTGAGCAAGGGAAGAAACATGCCCCGTGCATCATCTTCATTGATGAGATCGATGCCGTCGGCCGATTGCGAGGCGCCGGCCTCGGCGGTGGCCACGATGAGCGAGAACAAACACTTAATCAGTTGTTGGTTGAAATGGATGGCTTCGACACGACTGAAGGTGTAATTTTGGTTGCGGCAACAAACCGTCCTGATGTGCTCGACCCAGCCTTGCTGAGACCGGGTCGTTTTGATCGGCAGGTTGTCGTCAATCGCCCAGACGTCCGTGGGCGTTCCGAGATTTTAAAGGTTCATACCAAAAAAGTGCCTGTCGCAACCAATGTTGAGATAGAGAAGATTGCCAGGGGAACACCTGGGTTTTCTGGAGCTGATCTGGAAAACCTGGTAAATGAAGCGGCGCTGTGGGCGGCTCGGCAGAACAAAAAAGAAGTTGAAAACATCGACTTTGAGATGGCCAAGGACAAAGTCATGATGGGTGCCGAGCGCAAAAGCATGATTCTCACCGACGAGGAAAAGCGAGTGACGGCCTACCATGAAGCGGGCCATGCATTAATGGCAAAGCTCTTACCAGGAACAGACCCTGTTCATAAAGTGACGATTATTCCGAGAGGTCGAGCCTTGGGAGTGACCATGCAACTCCCCACTGATGACCGACATAACTATTCCAAAGAATTTCTCTATAATACCTTGGCAATTTTAATGGGTGGACGTGTCGCTGAAGAACTGGTGTTCAAGCATGTCACGACCGGAGCAGGTAACGACCTTGAGCGTGCGACCGACCTCGCTAGAAAAATGGTCTGCGAGTGGGGGATGAGTGAAAAGTTGGGGCCTCTGAC
>JAAUPT010000137.1 GCA_012032965.1 Nitrospira sp. | reverse complement strand
GGTCAAGCGTCCGATCATCAACACGCGAGATGAGCCCCATGCCGATGCGGCACGATTTCGAAGACTGCATGTCATTACGGGTGATGCCAATATGGCTGAGGTGTCCACCTATCTGAAGGTAGGAACCTTGGACATCGTCTTGGACTTGCTCGAAACCGGAGCCGACGTGCCTCACTTGGAACTCGATGAACCGGTTCGAGTGTTTAAGCAGGTTTCGCGTGACTTGGATGTGAAGCAGACGGTGAAGCTGGCCGGTCGGAAGACTCCGACCACGGCGCTGGCAGTCCAGCGGGCCTACCTGAAAGCAGCCCAGACTTTTACGCCGCTCATGGTTGTCCATCCCACCCATTCAAGATGTGCTGGTTCGTTGGGATGATGTGTTGAATAAACTGGAGCGCGACCCACGGCTACTCGTGAAGGAGTTAGATTGGGTGGCCAAGCGCCATATGATTGAGTCCTACATGGATCGTAAGGGGTGTGGGTGGGATGATCCACGGATGAAGCTGATGGATCTCCAATACCATGATGTCCGCCCTGAGAAAGGTTTGTTTTATACGTTGGAACGCGGGCACCTAATCGACCGAATTGTTGAGGAAGACGAGATTCAGCGTGCCGAACTCAACCCTCCGATCGCACCCGCGCCTATTTCAGAGGGCGCTGTGTGCGGAAGTTCGCGAAGTCATTGTATGGTGCGAGTTGGACATCCGTCCTGTTCGATGCCGGCAACAACACCATCAAAAAAGTGCCGTTGATGGATCCGCATCGCGGCACACAATCGTTGACACGAGAATTGCTGGATACCGCAGATTCGGTTGATGATTTGCTTGAAAAGCTCAAGGTTTGAGATGGTGGCTCTAAAATTACGATGAAGCTGCCGTATCTCCCTAATCACGACGACACCAGTTTTTTTGACTTTTCTCACCACACATTATCCAGGATTGACGTTGGGAAGTCATGGTCTGGTCTCGGCATCTGAGCCGATGCGAACCACCGGGTCGATGGCCTGCCATATGCCACGACAGTGCTCGCGATTAAGTATCAAGATGGAGTCGTGATAGCCGGGGATCGTCGAGCCACAGAAGGATTTCAGATTGCGGAGCGCCGGATTGAGAAGGTGTTCAAAATAGACGAGTGGTCGGCTATGGCAATTGCCGGGGCGGCCGGGCCGTGTATCGAGATGGCTAAATTGTTTCAGACCGAGCTGGAACACTACGAGAAACTGGAAGGTATGGCGCTGTCATGCGAAGGAAAGGCCAACAAGCTTGGGCAGATGGTCAAAGCGAATCTTCCAATGGTGTTCCAGGGCTTGGTGGTGATGCCGCTCTACGTCGGGTATGACGTGACACGTGCCGAAGGGCGTATCTTCAAGTACGATATCACGGGTGGGAGATACGAAGAGTCCGACTATCATGCAATCGGTTCCGGCGGGAAAGATGCCCGCAATACGATGCGGGAGCATTTTAGGAAAAATCTCTCTGAATCTGACGGCCTCAAGCTCGCTCTGTTATCGCTCTACAATGCTGCCGATGATGATGTCGGAACGGGTGGACCGGATCTTATACGGGGGATCTACCCGACCGCCAAGTTTGTGAACGCCCAAGGCATCACTGATGTCGTCGATGACATGCTGAAAGCGGTGTATGACGAAATGATGACCGCACGGCGTTCGAGGGAGACGTAATCATGGCCATGCCCTATTACGTGTCCCCTGAGCAGATGATGCAGGATAAGGCTGAGTATGCCAAGAAGGGGATTGCCAAAGGCCGTTCGATCATCGCAATGGAGTATTTCGACGGTATCCTGTTGACCGCGGATAATCCGAGTGCTTCTTTGCACAAAGTCTCAGAAATCTACGACAATATTGCGTTTGCCGGAGCCGGGAAATATAGCGAATTTGAGAATCTTCGAAAGGCGGGAATCCGTCACGCCGATCTCAAAGGGTTTATGTACAGTCGTGAGGATGTCACGGGCCGTTCTCTGGCGAACGGCTATTCTCAAAGCCTCGGCACTGTGTTCAGCCAGGAAATGAAACCGCTTGAGGTGGAGATTCTGGTTGTGCAGGCTGGTACCAATAGTCACCCGAACGAGATCTATCGTATATCGTTCGACGGCAGCATTATCGATGAGAAAAATGTTGCGGTCATCGGGGGAAGAGCTGAAGCGGTGCAGACTATCTTAAAGGAAAAAAGCTCCAGCCAAGCTCCGTCGCTCGATGCTGCGTTGAAACTGTGTGTCACGGCACTGGAACAGACGGCGAATCAAAAGCTGCAACCCGAAGGCTTGGAAGTGGCGGTCTTGGACCGAACCCGCATCGGCCGAAAGTTCCGCCGTGTATCGGTGAGTGACATCCGACGAATCCTCTCTCCTTAGCCTTCAGCTTCGTGAAGACTTCCTTTGTTGCGGATCCGAGAACGGGCGTGTAACCTATTTCTAGGTCTTTCATGATGTCGTCGGGTCCCATGAAGCAACGAATATTCGGCCTCGAGAATGAGTACGGCCTTATTTTTTCTCCCAATGGCCGGATTTATCTTCCGATGGAAAAGGTTTTGGGGTACATCTTCGAGGGGTTGATTCCCAACAGCTGGCCATCGAACGCATTCTTGGTCAACGGAGCCCGGTTCTATCAAGATACCGGTTGTCACCCTGAATACTCGACTCCAGAATGCGACAACATTCTTGACCTTGTGGTCCATGACAAGGCTGGAGAACGGCTCTTGGAAGCCTGTTTGCCGGCGGCGGAGGAGCGGCTCCGCGAGGAAGGACTGTCCGGAGAGATCTATATTTTCAAGAACAACACGGACTCGCTGGGCAATACATATGGGTGTCACGAAAACTTTCTCATGCGGCGTGACGTCGATTTTTGGAAAGTCACAGAACAGCTGATCCCGTTTTTTGTGACTCGCCAGGTGTTCAGTGGGGCGGGAAAAGTCCTGAAAGTGTCCGGAAAGCCTCAGTACTTCATCTCGCAGCGGGCTCAGCATATTCATGAGAAAACATCGTCTTCCACGACGTCTTCCAGAAGCATCATCAATACGCGTGATGAACCCCATTCCGACGCTGAGCGCTATCGACGGCTCCATATCATCGTTGGAGACTCAAACATGTCCGAGTACGCGACGTACCTCAAGGTCGGGACGGCGGCGTTGGTTTTATCGATGATCGAAGAAGGGTATACCGTGCACGGGATGGAGCTTGAAGACTCGGTGAAGGCCATCAGGGAGGTATCACGAGATCCGACGCTGAAAAAAAAGGTCAAACTTGATGACGGTCGGCAGATGACGGCGATCGAAATTCAGCGAGTCTACGTGGAGAGAGCTCGAGAATATTTGACCCAAGAAGATCATGAACCGATCCTGGATGATGTGTGCGACAAGTGGGAAGCCGTCCTTCAGCAGCTAGATGACGATCCCATGCAGCTTACCCATCAGATCGATTGGGTCACCAAGAAACATGTGATCCAATCGTACGTGGATAAGAGGCATTGCGGGTGGGACGACCCCCGCGTGTTCTTATTGGATTTACAGTACCATGATGTGAAGCGGACGCGAGGCTTGTACTACTTGATGGAGTCTCGTGGGCTCATCGAACGGGTGGTAGAGGAGGGGACGGTTCAACGGGCAATGTCCACACCGCCACAAACGACGAGGGCCAAGGTCCGTGGGGACTTTATTCGGTTTGCGCGCGCCAAGAATCGGTCCTATACCGTGGACTGGACGTATCTGAAGCTGAACGGGTATTGGGAAGAGACGATTCTCTGTATGGATCCTTTCAGTGCGGTGAATCGACGGGTCGAAGAACTGATTTCCCAAGTATCTGGAGGACGGTTCTACCGATGAGATTGATGCACGATCTTAATGCTCGATATCGTGCCACTGTGAGACGGTTCAGGCTTGGGGTGGTCATTCTTCTCGCCCTTGCCTTCCCCGTGGATCTCGTTGCTGGTTCCCTGCGGAGCGCTCATGCGGGTGATGGTCACTATAGTGGCAAGCAAGGTCAAATATTAGTGATCAAGGTTCCTGCTGAGGGTGGAGTTGCCGGCGTGGAGGGAACGTTTCTAGGCCGTACCATCAGCTTCTTTCCCGACCCGCGACCTGAAGAGCCGAAAGGGTTTGTTGGCTTGCTCGGGATCGACCTGCAAGATGAACCAGGAATCCATGAACTGACCGTCAAAGTACAGGCCGAAGAGCAACGCCAGACGCTCACCTACCGCGTCCAAGTTCTCAAAGAGAACTTTCACGTTGAGCGCCTCACGCTGCCGAAAAACAAAGTCGATCTTGATAAAAAAAGTTTGGCTCGATGGAAGATAGAACAGGCACAGGTAAAGGAAATGCTGGCCAACGATTCCCGCACGAAGTTCTGGCAAGCGGGTTTTGTCGAGCCAGTGAGCGGCAAGCGAACCGGAATTTTCGGCAGTGTCAGGATCATGAATGGTCAGGCCCGCAATCCGCACAATGGTGAAGATATCGGTGCTCCGCTCGGAACCGAGGTGGCGGTGACGAATGACGGGATTGTACGGCTGACCGTCGATCACATTTTCTCGGGGAAGGGTGTGTTTGTGGACCACGGGCTGGGCTTGTACTCGATGTATTTTCATCTATCCGAAGTGCTGGTGAAGGACGGCGATGTGGTGAAGGCCGGTGAGATCGTCGGGAAAGTGGGAGCCACCGGGCGAGCGACCGGCCCTCATCTCCATTGGGGGGTAAAACTCAACGGCGCACGCGTGAATCCCTATGCCTTGGTGGATCTGCCGTTCAAGGGGAGCGTGCAATCGGCAGCTCCGATGCCGATCACGGTTCCAGGTTCCAGCGTCGGTAACGCCCGTTCCGTAATTTGAACGACGTTCAGATCCCGTCTTCCGCATGCCCTCTGTCTCACCCATTGGGCATGAGACATTAAGCATGAGAATTTTCCTGTTTTGTCCTCTCCATTGTCTCCCTTCTCCTCGCCGCTCATCAATTCTCGCTTACTGAACAGACGGGCCAATTCAAGGGAGCACTCTTCCTTCTTCTGATCGGCATCCAGCTGCTGATTGCCAGACTATTTCTTGTTTATGGGTACCTTGGGGGCTAAGAGTTGTTTATGAACAACAGTAGGGTGTCGAATATCTTTACCTGGCCACAATCGATCACTATGAGTCTGACGAGACTCGACATGATGGCTAGATGATCGATGGGCCTATGGTGTGGCTCCAACAGTAAGGGAGTGGTGGCAGCTCGAGTGGAATTTGATCGTTAGTGGGGTTGGGTAGGGCTCCATCAGCAGATTGCGTGTTCGTTTCTTACTCCGGTGAGATGCCCAATCCTCCGAGTAGCGGTAGCAGGCTCTCTTCGCCAGGTCCTTTGCCCTGCTTCGATGCTTCGCTGATTTCCTCGAGTAGTTGCCCTGCTTCCGGGTTCAGCTGCCTGAGCTTCTCTCCTAGATGGCCTGACATCATTTCTTGTTTAATCTCATTGTCCGTGAGCTTTCCCTCCTTGATATTTTGCTGGAGGATCTGTGCCAAAGATTGTACTTTTGCGAGGACGTCTGGAGGCATCCCGTTGAGGATCTTAGCCGCGTCTTGCTGCCCCCCACCGACTTGGGCAGAAGCCGAAACGGCCAATGTTAATGAAATCCCACAGATAGCGATCAGTATTATTCCCCTCAACACCATAATAACCTCCTCTCCATTGACCTCACGAGTCGAGCCTCCGGCCATCTTGGTCTCTGCAGGATGCCTGCCAGC
>JAAUPT010000136.1 GCA_012032965.1 Nitrospira sp. | reverse complement strand
AGCGACCGGCCAGTCACGCGTGGCACATTATTGACCCTGACCATTGCACTTCCTGACGGATTACCACAACTTACCCTAAAATCGGCCCATGTCGTATGGGTATCTGGCTGTCAGTTTTCCGTCCGATTCATGGACCTGAACCCGGAGTACCGAAAGCGACTCCAATCATTCATCTGGAAAAGCATTTCCCACACCACCGTGAGCGATCAACGAACCCGATTCCGACTGATGTAGCTCCCCCAACATGCTGTTCATAGACAACGCGGAAAGTGTATCGCCTCCGCAAGCACGCTAAAATCTTTTCAACGCTACGCCTTCGTTCAGAATACATTCTCTAACCAGGGGGTGTCGCCACCAGCTGTGTATACCCCTTCTGGGCAAGTTATGACCCCTCCATTTGTGGGAAGGCAAAACTGACACCGAGCGCTAGCCTTTGCCTATATGAGAACTCTGGGAGCAGAAATATAACGTGGAGGAATATGATGAGACAGATGAAACAATTAGGACATTCACAAGGTCGGCACTCCCGCAGTTCAATCGAACGCAGGACAATAGGTAGAACCAACGTTTCATTTGGCCTTATGTATTCAGGCTTCAACGGGGAAGACGTTCTAATCGGTGACGGTACCGTCGTCGACTTGTCCGAGGGCGGAGTCGGTATTCGCGGAAATTGTCCTGTGCAGGTTGGCACGGAGCTCACCCTGTTTTTATACCTCCCGAACGAAGAGGATCCCTTGTTCATTTTGGAAGCCACCGTAGCATGGAGCGTTGGGTCGCTGTTCGGTGTAGCTTTGAAAGAACTGAGCCTACCGGAGGGAGATCGGATGCGGGTATTTCTTCACACTCAGTCAGTTGGACAAGCTTAGGCGAGTCAGTACTAGAGCGACACACTAATCCTGCCTTGCCTTTTCATATATCCTAATGCTATTCATGGTGAGTGAGTAATCACTCACCATGAATAGCATTCAGAAACTACCCCCTCATCCTCAACGGAAGTCACGAACATCGGCCAACCAACGGCAAGCCAGCCTAATCAACGCTGCGGCGTCGCTGTTTGCGGCCAACGGGTTTACTGGAACGACCACAAAACGAATCGCGAAGGCAGCTGGAGTCAGTGAGGCCCTACTCTTCAAATACTTTCCGACTAAGCATGGACTTTACACCGCGATTCTCGAGGAGAAAGCTCAATACTCAGGGCTTCGAGAGGCGGTCGAGGACGCCGCGAAGAAGCAGGATGACGTGCGGCTCTTCACCCTGCTTGCGAGCTATCGAATTAGAAAGGGAGCCGACCCAACCTTGTTCCGCCTGCTCCTTTTCAGTGCCTTGGAGAGGCATGAGATGTCCGACATGTTCTTTCAGCAGCAGTATCAAGCATTCCACGACCTTCTTGCGAGCTACATTCGCCGACGCATCAAGGATGGCGCTTTCCGAACGGTCGATCCTTTGCTTGCAGCCAGAGCATTTTTGGGATCATCGTGCACCATCGACTGCTGCACGATGTCTACGGCCTACCCATGCACCTCACTCACGAAGATGTGGTCACAGAGTATGTTTCGTTGTTCCTAGGTGGCCTCACTCAACGGTTGCCTGTTTCGTAGTCGTCACGCACTCTTATGAGCCATCTATCTCGCCATCCATTCATAGCCCTTGGGATTGCTGTTGTGTTTGTGCTTGCCGCCCTTCTCCTCGTTCGCCTGAGCACAGGCGCTAAAACCGATACGCCTAAGCCACGTCTTGTCACCGTCGGCATTGTGTCCCCGATCAGACAGGATCTCGATGTTCGATTGAGCTACACTGCGGATATCTCTCCCAATCAAGTTGTCAATATCTTCTCGCGAGTCGACGGTTATATTGCCAAATTGCATATTGATAAAGGTGATTTCGCGCGAGCAGATCAGTTACTTCTTGAAATAGACCATACGGACTATCGGCATGCCGTTAATCAGGCAAAGCCAACCTGTCTGCCGCCAAGGCAAGAGTCTCGCAGCAGAATGCGGTGGTTCGCAATGTCAAGCTCACATTCGAGCGCATGCAATCGCTGATCAAAGATCGATTCGTTTCGCAGCAGGACCTTGATACTGCGGAGGTCAACTTTGATGCCGCCAGAGCGGCACAAGAATCTTTACAGGCCCAGGTAAATCAAATGGATGTAGCCCTGGCGCAAGCGGAAACCAACCTGTCCTACTCCTATATCCGAGCTCCGTTCGCCGGCTATATCGCGGAGCGTAATCTTGATACCGGAGCTTACGTCAGCAGCGCCACAGCCAGTACATCAACTATGTCGCGAGGCATCATGAGCTTGCACGACATCGATACGGTCCGTGTTCTGATCGAGGTCGTCGAGCGAGATATTCCACTCGTGAAGGTCGGACAAAAAGCCGAGCTTCGCGCAGAAGCCTATCCCGACCAGATCTTCGAGGGAACTGTGACCCGTATTGTCCAGGCCCTGAATCGCGCAACGCGCACCATGACCGTCGAAGTCGACCTACCCAACAGAGATCGCCGATTGAAAGGGGGAATGTTCGCCCGAGTCGAAGTGCTGGTAGGCACGCATCCTCAGGCCCTACAGATTCCCATCGATGCGGTCAGCCGTCTTGAAGAAGCGCAGTACGTGTACATTGTCAAAGAAGGAACAGCCCAGAGAGTGGACATTGAAATCGGTGCCCGAGATGGGAACTACATAGAAATCACCAAAGGCCTAACGGGGAGTGAAGCGGTCATTGTCTCCGGTAAAGATTTGGTGCGAGACGGCATACCGGTGCAGACGCAACCATTGGATCGAGTGAAAAAGTAAGACGTGAAAGGAAACAAGTGTCTCCCTTCCTCCAACGTTTCACGTCTCCCATTACACCTTACTTCTTCCTGATATGTGGCTGACTCTACTCGCGTTACGCAATCGGATCGGCATTTTAATGCTCTCGTTGGCGATGGTGGTATTGGGTGTGACCTCGCTTCAGAGAATGCCGATTGACCTCTTCCCACAAATCCAGGTCCCCGTCGCTTTCGTGGGCGTCATTTACAAAGGAGCACCTCCTCTCGACATTGAGCAGAGCGTCGTGTACCCGATCGAAAAAGCGGTCAGTTCAGCATCCAATGTGGAGCATGTCGAGTCGTTCAGTAAGCAAGGACTTGGAGCGGTCCAGATCTGGTTCAACTGGGGCGCGACCTCAATGTCGGCCAAATGGAGGTGATGCAGCGCATCACGCAGATCCTAAACAGCCTCCCACCGGGCATTCTGCAGCCGTTTATCGTCAAGTTTGATGTCTCCAATATTCCAGTTTCGGTTGTGTCGGTATCGAGCGACGAGCTGGACGAGCGCGCTCTCTATGATCTTGCGTATAACACCATCGCTCCACAGATCGAGCAGATCGCCGATGTTGCAGCAGCGACAGTTGAAGGAGGAAAGATCCGTCAGATCAACATCAACCTCGATCCAGCGCTCCTCAGCGCCCGCGGACTCTCGATTCTTGACGTCGTCAGATCCGTCAAAGCCGCCAACTTGATTTTGCCTTCCGGCGATATCAAAGCCGGCAACCTAGACTACAACGTGTTTACGAACAACCAGTTTCGAACGGTGGAGCCGATTCAGGACGTCATCGTGAAGGTAAATCAGCTGGGCAATCCGGTCCGCGTGCGTGACGTAGGAACTGTGACGGATTCCTCAGACATTCAAACAAACATCGTCCATACCGATGGAGCCAGGTCAGTGTTTCTTCGCGTCAATAAACAACCGCTTGCCAATACGGTCGCGGTCGTCGACGCCCTACGCGCCGCTCTTCCGAAGATGTTTGGCATCCCTGAAGGGGTGAAGCTTTGGTATTTCGTTTGACCAGTCTCTTTACATCCGTCAATCCATCCGCAATCTGATCGAACAGGCCATTCACGGTTCCTTGTTAGCTGCGGCCGTGATTTTCATCTTTCTACGAAACTTGACCAGCACCATGATCATTTCCGTAGCCATCCCGCTGTCAATGCTCGTGACGTTTATCGTGCTCTATTTCACGGATCAGACTCTCAATATCTTCACACTCGGTGGGCTTGCGCTGGGAATCGGCCGGCTTGTGGATGATTCCATCGTGGAACTGGAGAACATTCAGCGCCACGTAAACACCAACCCCAACCGATGGAACGGCATCCTTGATGCTGCCCGAGAAGTTGCAATGCCGATCTTTGCCTCGACGGTTACGACCGTCGTCGTGTTTCTCCCCATGTTCTTCGTCGTCGGTATCGCGCGCCTGTTGTTGATTCCGTTGACTGTCACAATCGCGATCGCGCTCTTTACATCATTCTTCGTCTCTCGCACGGTGACACCGGCGCTCTGCTATAGATTCCTCAAACCTGAGCAAGAAGCACAGCGAGACATGCCGAGTTGGCTTGCGACAGTGATGGAGTGGAGCCGTATCCGCTATGAATCGCTGGATCAAGGTTACGAGGACTCGCTGCAGTGGATCCTGGGACATCGCAAGATTCTGATCATAACCGTTCTGCTGATTTTCCTTGGATCGCTTACCTTGATCCCTCTGATCGGGACAGAGTTTTTACCGGTTTCCGATGAGAGCCAGTTTCGGATCGGATTGCGGGCACCGGTCGGCCAACGGGTTGAAAAGACTGAACAGCAAGTCTCAGAAGTTGAACGGGTCCTTCGCGCCAATATTCCTGCTACTGAACTGAAGACCATCGTCTCCAGTACCGGTGTCCTGTCCCAAGGTCGCTCGTCTCTGTTCAACCCCAATACAGGCCCTCACACCTCTTCCATTCAAGTGTACCTTGCCGAACCGTCGACGCGGACAAGAACTCAGGTTGAGATCATGAATGATGTGCGACCCAAGATCGTGAAGCTGTTTCCTGGTGTCTCGATGTATTTCGACCCTGGAGGTCTTGTCAAGCGTGTCACCAGCTTCGGCTCCCAAAAGGCTGTTGATGTGGAAATTTACGGACATGATTTTGGAATGGCGAGGGAGGTCATCGCGCGCGTCAAAGAGATTATGGAGCAGACTCCCGGCCTGGCCGATGTGGAACCGAGTCGGGAGGAAAACTATCCGGAAGTCAACATAACGGTGGATCGGGAGAAAGCAGCTTTGCTCGGGATCAGCGAAACCGATGTGGCCAATGCCGCCTCTTTTCCTTGAATGGGAACGGCCAGACCGATCCGATCATTTACACCGATCCACAAAGCGGCAACGAGTACTTCATCAGCGCGTGGCTGGCGGAGGAACACCGAAAAAGTCTCACCGATTTGGAAAATATTCTTCTCACCACCAAAACCGGTGAGCCTGTCCTACTCAAGAACGTGGCTTCACTCAAGTTGAACGCGGGGCCGGTGAAGGTCGATCGGAAGCACTTTCAGCGCGTGATCCACATTACGGCGAATCCGACCACTCGGACGCTTGGCGAGATTGCCGAAGATCTCGAGTCGGCGTTCGCCAAACTCCAGCTGCCGGCAGGATTTAGCATCAAACTGGCTGGGCAGATTCAGCAGCAGCGGGAAACCTTCGAAGGATTACAGTTTGCCATCGTCCTGGCACTCATGTTGGTCTACATGGTCATGGCCGCCCAGTTTAAATCCCTCATTGATCCATTTATCATCATGTTTGCCGTGCCGATGGGCTTTCCTGGGGTTATTTTGATGCTATTCTTGACAGAAACGACGCTGTCCACCTCTTCCATGATGGGCATCATCATGATGTTTGGGATTGTGGTCTCGAACGGGGTCTTGCTGGTTGACTACACCAACGTGC
>JAAUPT010000135.1 GCA_012032965.1 Nitrospira sp. | reverse complement strand
GAGATTCAGCGCCGTATCACGTTGGAACGTAACCGCCGGTATATCGGTCAAGGCCTTGAGATTCTGGTTGAGGGAGATGCGACCCGCTCATCAAGTCAAGGAATGGGGAAAACAGATGGAAACATCACGGTGGTCTGGGACAAGAGCACCGGCGACCCCAGAGCAGGCACTCTCTCAACGAAACATATCGTCAATGCCTCAGCCGCGACTCTGTATGGAGAATGACTGTCACTGCCTCATGCTGTTTTCCTTATGAGATAACTGTCTCACTTTGGAGAACAATCCTGTACATCCGATGTTGGATTTGAACATTTTCTGACGCCTCCACCGTCTACCTTCTGACAGTTCCTTAACTGGTCACAGCTATACCCACTCCTCTCGGATCTTGGTGCCATCGACTCGCTCACCGATGCTCCCAAATATTTTTTACATAGAACTCAGGTATGATTTTATCTAACAGTTCAATAATTCTACCAATTGCGTCCTATCATCAGTCCAAATCATTCCCAGCTTATAAACTCCCGACCTTGTCGCTCATGACACGAATCGCTTCACGGTCGGACAACTGAATAATGATTCCGTTCAGCGTCTATAACGGCACGGACCTTGCTGTATCTTGAGCGTCTATCGTTTTGGCAACCTTGGACTTCGCCGCTCGTCATGAAACCCGCTGATTCTGATTCAAAGCCGAATCCCCACCCTTCCGATTCCCGCATCACACTCGAAGCGATCATCTCCGTCGGAGTACTCGGATGGTTGGCGATAGGTATGGTACTCATGGGTTTTGGCATCTGGTAATTTAACGTGAGCAACATTGACTGCTTGAAGATTGAGATCAACTGTTGATGGCTGACAGTGGCCATTTCTCAGGCTCACGACCACATTGAAGGATGAGGAGAACCCATATGCATGCACCCACTAGCCTCCGCAGCGTTCAATGTGTCGGAATGTTGTTGTCCCTCAGTCTGGTCATGACTGGATGTTCGATGTTCTCCGGAGAATCTAAAGTCCATAAGAAGGCGAAGGGATCCGTCCATCTCAAGGAAATCGCGGATTGGTCTTTTGAAGCGAGTCATCCTGCCATGATCGACCAAATGACGATGCTAAAATTAATCAAAGGCGTGGTGACCAACCAGGCCTCAAAAATGCCCGCCAGTGGCAGCAAGCCGATGAGAGTGTTCAGCGATGAAGACGCCGAGTTTCTTGCTCCCCTGCTAGCCCAAAGCTTATTGCAAGCGAAACCGGAGCAGATTGTCGGTTTTAAGGTGTCTCCATCGGCAGGGTCAGGCGCTGAACCCACGGCGGGCACACTCTATGTGCACAATGGATCGATTCTTCTGACACTCGCTCCTACGCAGAACACGAAGTCTTCTGGATTCGTCCCTGGTTCCGTTGCCCGTCTTGAAAAGGCTCCTTCCTTTGTCGCCCTGGGAAGCGACGCGATGACGCTAGTGATCGATCACCAGGCACTTGCCAAGGCACCGATGCCAGACTCATCCCCGGTGGCAGGGGCACCTAAGTTGATGCCTGCATCTGAGTCACAAGCCGCTGCGACCATGAAGACAGCACCGGTACAGGACGCTGCTGGGGCAGCCACTCAGGACTTCCAGGCGAATGGTTCTCTTGATTCGGAGTCTCTCGCATTGAACAACGACGAACTGTTGAACAAGAAGCTCGACGAGCTCCGTGATGCGCGCAAGGCCAACAAGCTGAAAGATTCCGAAATCGCGACCCTCAAGAAGGAAGCGGTCCGGATGAAGAAAGAACTCCGTCAGCGAGCGGAAGAAGTGAAAGCCCTGAAGGCCAGCAAGGCATCGGCCCGCCCGGCCCCCAAGAAGAAGTCCGCGGAGGCACACCGGGTCCGTTAATGGCCTATGCTTCGCTGACCTCGTACAACTCGGGTTGTAGCAGAACGACTTCTCTGGACAGAGGTGGGCGAAAATTCATACGGCAGTAGCAGGCATAGGTCACATAGGTATCTTGCAAACAATACTGCGCCAGCTCATGCCCCTGGCGTTTCTCCCACATTTCGGCCACCTGTTCCCCGCTGCCTGACTTCGTTTCAACCTGCAGCGCTCGGGCCAACACATCAAGCTTGACCCAACCCCTCATATCCCAATTACTCCAGATCGCCATCGTATCGTAGACCGGCTCGGCACGGAATTTCGCAAGGTTGATCTCGATGCTGGGTTTCACCTGATTGATGATCGACCGTTTCTTGATGAAAGGCAGATCAAAACCAAGCCCGTTATGCGTGATGTACAACGTGGGACGGTCCTGAGCCAAACGTGCCCAAAATTGGCGGAGAAGTTCACGTTCATTTGCCCCATACCAGGCAACGGCGCTACGTGCTTCCATCTGATCGGAAAATTCCAACAGGCCGATGCAGACAATTCGGCTGAAGGTCCCATCGAACGCCGATTTGGCGTACGACTCATCTTCCACGCGGCGCTGTTCTTCAGCGGCTCCAGCCGAAAAAAGGTCGTATTTCTCCTCCTCCAAAGTAGAGTCATCCCTTGTGGACGGTTTCCCTACTAGGCAAGCCCATTCGTCGCGAGGTGCCTGAACGGTTTCGATGTCGAGCACGACCTTCATCGGGAAGCTCCTAATGCATCGCGCTGCAACGCCTGAATGATGGCGTGATCAGCCGGTGGAAATCTAAACTGAGTCAACTCTTCGGGAGACACCCATCGGATTTCCTCGCAGCCGAGAGGAACAGGCTCTCCTTGTTCGATGGCACAGCGAAAGAAATGCAACTCCACGATCTTGTCCGGATAGCCGTGCCGAACAATCTGGTAGGGAATGGGAAGGTCGATGTGAATATTGAGCTCTTCGAGTAATTCACGCTGCAAACATTCGGCGAGAGATTCGCCGGTTTCTCGTTTCCCACCGGGAAACTCCCAGAACCCAGCCAAATGAACGCCGGGTTTCCGACGGGCGATCAGATAGCGTCCGTTACCATAAATGAGCCCTGCGGCTACTTCAATAACCCGCATACATAGCCTGCTACCGTTCAGTCGATGTCCGACAGAATGGGTATGTCTTACAGAAAGACTTCATTGGACACAGAAGACAATAGGGATCACGAGCTGTGCACAACATCGCCCCGAAGTCCATGATGGCCTGATTAAAGTCATACCCCTTCCCAGACGGAATCAAGGCTTCCGACAATTCCCATAACACCGTCTTCTGGGTTTTAGGATCGCCCTCGGCAACAAAGACCCTGTGTAAGACTCGAATCACGTTCGTGTCCAAGATCGGTGCATCTTCATTGAATGCGAATGAGCGAATTGCCCCGGCAGTATACCGCCCAATCCCTTTGAACGAGAGCAACTCGTCGGCGTCGTTGGGTAATTTCCCTCCATACCGCTCCACCGTTTCGCAGGCGATCCCATGTAACCGTTCCGGACGAATGTTGTAACCCAGTGGATACCAGGTCTTTTTCACGTCACCGACCGGAGCCTCCGCCAGATCTTCGAAACTCGGATAGCGTTCTAAAAATTCGTGGTACTTGGGGATGACCCGGTCGACTTGGGTCTGCTGAAGCATTACTTCCGAGACGAGGATATGATAGGGATCTGACGTGTTGCGCCAGGGCAGATCCCGACCATGCTCTCCATACCACTTCAAAAGTCGCCGCTGAAATCGACGCTTCGTAGAATGGTCCGGCAGAACGGCCTTGCGAGATTTTTTCTTGTTGGATGGAGGTCGCGCAGGCATGTGCCGATGCCTTCTCACTACCGTTGTTGAACCGGGGGCATTGTAGGAGTCCCGCTCACGAAAAATCAAACACTGCCCGGCATTTCCATCGTGTCAATAAGCGTTCATACAAGCCCCAGGCAATCTGTTCAAAGCTACGCTCTCGTGGTAGGCTCATAGGTAGCCTAGCGAGGAGGGAGCCATGAGCTTGGAAACCTTCCAATATCGGTTAGTGCGAACCTCGATTTTCGTTGGAAGTTTGGCCTTCATGGGAGTTCCACTCTCATCTGAGGCGGAAACCCTCCAAGTGCCTTGGGAGTGCTCCAACTACACGGGAGCTGCGCAAACTCGCTGTGTCAACGCTTTGATAGAGGCACAACAGAAAAAGATCGCCGAGCTCGAAGGAAAGCTCCAAGCCCAAGAAGGAACGGTCAGTCAACTTAAGAGTCAGCTTGATCGCCAATCAACCGCGACGGCTGATTTACAACGACAACTGACAGAACGGCCGACCACCAGCGTGATCCCTGTCCCCTATTCCTACGGCTACCCGTTTGGCCTCGGACTCGGGTTCGGTCTCCACTTTGGCAGCTCCGGGCTTTATGCGTCACCCTACTACGGCCCCTACTACCGTCCTTCTTGGGGTCACCGACATTACGGATATTGGGGTTACCGTTGGTGACGACTGGCCAAGCGGGCTAGACCAGCACCCCCCCCTTTCGTGCCTCTCTACCAAATGACTGTTGGTATACGGCTTTTCGTTGACAAGATGAGTTCGGACAAATAGTCTGCTCAGTAGAATGCTCTATAGTGACAACATCGATTCAGGTGGACTGAATTCCACTATAGCTCGCGAGCCGGCGAACGGCCAGCGACAAGAGATGAGGACATAGGCATGGTTGTTCGGAAATTCCCTCGCTATCCGGTTGCTATATCCAGCACGTTGGTTCAAAGGGACAAGCTTCGATACAACGCCTCCGTGAAGGATCTGTCCTTAAAGGGTTGTCGGTTGGAGAGTGTTATACGACCGTTTACCGGCATGCAGCTGGAACTTCTGGTTGACCTGCCCGGCGAGGCTACACCGATTCACATCAACAAGGCGACCGTCCGATGGACGGGATCGCACGGCATCGGTGTCGAGTTTTCATCGATGGCGCCTGCCGAGCAGGAGCGACTGAAACGGGCGGTCGAACAGCTCTCCGTGACGGCGGGCCAGGCCGTCATACTTCCGAAAGAAGGGCTTCCCAAGAGCTAGGCCACCTCTTCTACAGGATGGCAGCCGCGATCGTTCAACCACGCTCTTGGCTGAATCGTCAACATAGGTTTTCAACGGCCTGCTCGGAAGGAGGAACCGGTGCGGTGGTGGAAGTCGTCAGCCAAAGCCAAGCCGGAAGCAGCGAATCCCGGCGCTGATCGGCGACGAGAGCCTCGCATCGGGGGAAAGTTTAAGGTCCGATACTCCGGTTCCGATGGTGACAACATTCTCATCGGCAATGGGACTATCACCGATCTCAGCCGATACGGATTCGGGATTCAAGGGAACAAACGTGTCACGGTAGGGATGGAGTTGGGCTTATTCCTTGAGTTGCCGGATTTGGAGTCCCCGCTCTGCATCCCTCAGGCCATCGTCTCTTGGGTCGACGGCCGACGGTTCGGCGTTGAATTGCGGGCTGATCGAACGAAAGACCCGGAATGGTTGGAGTACCTCTCGGAGTAAGGTTGCCAGCTAAAAAGCTCCTCGCCTGTTCACAACCTCGGAGAGGCCTTAGTCTTGCCAACGGTGAATGGTTGAAGGCGTGGCCTGTTTTTACAGCTAGGCATCTGGCATGAACAACCTGCCCGCAGAATCTTGCGATTGAACAAATCGCCCCTAAATACGTCCTGTAGGTTAATGGATTTTGAATATAGTGTCATCTGCTTCATCCCCGACCTTTCATCACCACTCACAACTCAAACACACATCCCGCCAAAGCCACATTGCACTCAGACTCTGCTGGAAAAGTAGCCTGAGCCAGCCCGGGTTTGACGGACACCTCAAATGGGGCACGATAGCCCTCCACGGAGGT
>JAAUPT010000003.1 GCA_012032965.1 Nitrospira sp. | reverse complement strand
TCCGGTCTTGCCTCAAATAGTTGCCATCTGGGTGTAGATCTTGATCGCGGCGCAAAGCAGATCCATGCCTAAGCAGGCGCCCGTACCCTCGCCGAGTCTTAACTCAAGATCCAACAGTGCGTTGAGTCCAAGATGATCCAAGGTGGCGAGATGTC
The DNA here is from genome assembly GCA_012032965.1 of Nitrospira sp. Taxonomy (GTDB): domain Bacteria; phylum Nitrospirota; class Nitrospiria; order Nitrospirales; family Nitrospiraceae; genus Nitrospira_D. Next base: position 18,540 of record JAAUPT010000003.1, on the reverse strand, counting down.
CCTGCTCGACTGATCGGTGGGAGGCGATGAGGTAGTCGCGGCATAACGGTTGAATTCCCACCGCGATCAGCGCCGCCGCACCGGCGATGAACCCATCCAATACCACGGGGACTCGAGCGGACGCCGCGCCAAGAATGACACCAGTCAATCCACCGATTTCCAACCCCCCAACCTTTGCCAGCACATCCAGCGGATCAGTCCGATTGGGGCGATGAAAGTTCCAAGGCTCTTTGAATCACCGCCACTTTATGCATGCGTCCAGATTCGTCGATACCGGTTCCACGCCCTGTCACTTCCTCCACCGGCCGACCGGTCATCACGGCGGTGACGGCAGCGCTCGGTGTTGTATTGCCGATGCCCATCTCGCCGGTACCGATCAGCCCCATCCCCTCTCGCACTGCATCTTCTGCCAGCTCGATTCCGACCATCACGGCCCGTTCCGCCTGGCTCCGTGTCATGGCCGGCTCGACTGACAGATTGCGGGTGCCGTTCATAACTTTTCGATCGAGTAAGCCTGGCATGACCCCAAACTCATGATCAACGCCGATATCCACCACGCGCACATCCACTCCGGCATGCCGTGCCAGCACATTCACACCCGCCCCACCCCGCAAAAAGTTTAACACCATCTGAGGTGTCACCTCTCGCGGATAAGCACTGACCCCCTCGAGAGCCACACCATGGTCGGCGGCAAACGTAAAGACCACACCGCGCGGGACATTTGGCTTCAGCTCACCGGTCATCGCAACATAGGACGCCGCCAGCTCCTCCAATCGGCCAAGACTGCCGAGCGGTTTCGTCAGCCGATCCAATCGCCCTTGCGCCTTCACACGCAACATGGCATCGAGCGGCTGAATCCGACCACGGACGTCTTCGATCGACATGTTGAATCCTCCATTCATTTCACGCGAAGCGGCAGCCCGGTAATAATGAACTGGACCTCATCCGCCTCAGCAGCGATGTGCTGATTCACCCGCCCAGCAAGGTCTCGAAAGGCTCGCGCTGTGGGTTCCGCGGGAACCAGCCCCAGTCCCAATTCATTGCTGACAATCACGATCCTTGCCGCAGTGGCCCGCATAGCCCGCAGGAGTGAAGCAACTCGCGTCAGAACCGTCGCTTCAGACAACCCGATTCCGATGAGATTGCTGAGCCATAACGTCACACAATCCAGGAGAATCGTCCGGTACCGAGATCCATGCTTGGCAATCCAGGCCTCCACCTCCATCGGCTCCTCAACCGTCTCCCAAACCGGCGCGCGTGTGGCGCGGTGCCGGGCGATTCGGACTACCATCTCATCATCCAGCCCCTGTCCCGTCGCGATAAACGCGTGGGGACCGCGTGGGCCGGCAAGCCGAAGCGCTACCTCACTTTTTCCACATGCCGCACCGCCAAGCACAAAAATCATGCGACCTTTAGCTGGCCGTGCCGATTGACGCCTACTCGACTTTCTTGGCGACATCCCGCTCCCACAAAAATTCTGGCTCGCCTTGCGTCTTGGCGACCCAACGAGCCAACACAAACAGTGCATCGCTGAGCCGATTGACGAACTTGATGATCGTCGGGTCGACTGGTTCCGTTTTAGAGAGGGCCACACACAACCGCTCGGCGCGGCGACAAACCGTCCGGGCCTGATGTAAAAACCCGGAAACTTTTCCGCCTCCCGGCAGGATGAATTCTTTCAGTGGCTTCAGATCTTTCTGGCACCGATCGATCAATTTCTCGAGACGCACGACGTCCCTCGTTACCACTTGTGGCATATTTTTGAACGTTTTGCCCCGGTGCTGTCGCCAGAATGCTTCCAACATCAAACAACTTGTTTTGCGCCCAGCGCAGCTCGTCTTCAAGTTGTGCTGCGGCTGGATACTCAGGTGCGACATCGGCGTTCATCACCCGCACGACGCCAACTGATGCATTCAACTCATCGATTGTGCCGTACGCCTCAACCCGCAGGCTGTCTTTCCACACCTGTTGTCCGCCAGCCAGTCTAGTTTTTCCTGCGTCGCCCGTTCTTGTATAGACCTTGGTGATGCGCATCTCCGTCCCCTCTCGTGTCTTGGATCCGATTGCCCCAGGACTCATCGTGAATTAACCGGCCGACTGGAATCCGGCTCCGCCACCCGGCAGCTTCTAAATCAGGCCGCCCTTCGAACTTGGACACATAGCCGAGGCAGAGATAGGCAAGGACCGTCACTGATTTAGGCACGCCGATCACTCGCTTCAGCTGCTCGTGATCCAGAATACTGACCCAACCGACGCCGATGCCTTCGGCCCTGGCAGCCAGCCAGAGATTCTGAACCGCGCAGCAGGTACTGTACAAATCCGTCGCGCGGACTGTAGAACGACCGAGCACGTTCGCCCCGCCGCGTCGCCGGCTACACGTGATGCACAGATTGATCGGCGCTTCTTCAATGCCTTCCAGCTTCAGCTGCCGGTATAGTGCCCCCTTGGCGCCTGCATACCGGGCGGTCGCTTTGGTGTTCGCATCGACGAAGAGCTCCTTCACCGCGCGCTTCGTCTCACGATTGCGGATGACCACGAAATCCCACGGCTGCATGAATCCCACTGATCCCGCGTGATGCGCCGCCGTCAGCAGCCTCATCATCACCTTATTCGGAATCGGCGCAGGCAGAAAATTACGCCGGACATCCCGTCGTTCAAATATCGCCCGGTAAACGGCGGCCCGCTCAGCATCGGAGAATCGGCCGTTGGTCTGTATCATGGCTGCACTTCTTCTTCCCGCCTGCTATCTAGTGGAACAGGCTGAGGCTCCTGCTCACCAGTTGCGATCTTTCCCAAACAGAAGGAGCAAAGACAATCCTTATACCGCGCCGCAATGCAATCCATCTGCTGTTCGGTAATTCCGAGTTTGCCGCACCAACACTGGTATCCAACGCACTCGAAACCCCGGCCGCAGCTTTCGCAGGTCTTCTGCACCGGCCCTCTCAAAATTCCACTCCAGGCTGGGCCTTGATGCCGTTCCGGAAAGGATGCTTCACTTGCTTCATCTCCGTGACCAGATCGGCCTCTTCCAAGAGTTTTACCGGTCCTCCTCTGCCGGTGATCACCACATGCTGCATCGACGGACGGTTACCAAGCACCGGAAGGACTTCTTCAAGCCGGACATAGCCATGCTGCAGCGCAATATTGAACTCATCGAGGATGACCATCGCATAGGAAGGATCCTGCATGAATCTGCAGGCCAATTGCCAGGCCTCTTGTGCACACGTTGTATCTCGCACTTGATCCTGAGTTTCCCAGGTATACCCTTCCCCCATTCGCAGAAAGACCACTCGATCACCGAACGACGTCAGCGCCCGCTCTTCCGCTGTCTCCATGGCACCCTTGATAAATTGCACCACCGCCACTTTCCAGCCATGCCCGATGCAGCGCAACGCCATCCCCAGGGCAGCGGTCGTCTTTCCTTTACCGGCACCCGTGTAAACGATTACGAGGCCCTTTTCCTGTTGCGCCTCCGCAATGCGTCGGTCAACCGAAGCCTTGAGGCGCTCCATTCTTCCTTTATGTTCAGCCTGATCCATTATCCTCACCAGCGGGCGTTGCCGATGATCCAGAGAGCGACCGTCGTGCCGAATCGATCAACGTTGCCGCTATCGTCGGCTGACTGGCAAAGTGCAGATGGGTATAGAGTGCCAGCACATTGCCAATCGTGAGTCCATCCTGTCCCTTTGAAAGTCCTTCAGCATCGTTCAGGGTACAGGCATACGTCAGCGGCCCCTTCGGAACCAGTGTGGAATAATGGAACTCATGGCCTCGTGCCGTGGCACCAACGTCACCGATGATACAGCCTCGTGAACATTCCACTGTTCTGTATCCCAACGTGAGGCCTGGTTTCAACATGACCGTTTCAGCTGGAAAGACTCCGACCATGTCATGCGTGTGTCCATCAAAATTGCAGATGGACTCCGTGAGATACATCAGCCCCCCGCACTCCGCATAGATCACACCACCTTGATCGGCAAACCGCTTAATACTTGTCCGCAGGGCGATGTTCTTAGCCAACACTTCACCATGCAGTTCGGGATATCCGCCGCCGAGATACAACATCCCGACATCCGGCAATGCATGATCATTCACTGGAGAAAATGGTACGATCTCGGCGCCGGCCGATTCCAACAAGTCGAGATTGTCAGCGTAGTAAAAGCAAAACGCCTGGTCCTGCGCCACACCGATTCGAACTGCACGACCCTGTTTCTTGATCACCGGCGCAAACCCATCTTCCGGCAATGTGCCAGATAAATGGGCGAGTGTTTCGATGCGATCTAGATCGATCGTATCCAGTGCCGCCTTGGCCAACCGATGATAGAGCTGACGATCGCCTTTTTCCGTGGCCATGACCAACCCGAGATGTCGGTCTGGAATGGTTATAGCAGCATCCGAGCGCAGGTATCCGATGGCAACCACATCGGTCTCTTGTTCCACCGCCGCCTTCAGCAGTTGGTAATGGCCATCACTTCCAACCCGATTGAACAAGACCCCTACGACACGTAACGCAGGATCGAAGCGTGCATACCCCGCCACCATGGCTGCGGCAGAACGGGCCATCGCGCTTCCGTCGATAACTAGAATAACCGGTGCCTGCAGCTGCTTGGCCAATTCGGCCGTGCTGCCGATGTCGTTCACAGGCGAACTACCATCGAATAGCCCCATCATGCCTTCGATAATGGAGAGATCCGCATTGGTCGCGGCGTGAGCAAAAATCGCGCGATTACAGTCTGCCCCGAGCATCCACCGATCAAGATTTCGAGACGGGCGGCCGGTGGCCGCCTGATGATAACTGGGATCGATGAAGTCAGGTCCAGCCTTAAACGGCTGGACCTGACGGCCCCGTTCTCGCAAGGCCGCCAGAATTGCCAGCGTCGCGGTCGTCTTACCAATACCGCTGGACGTACCGGCAATCACCAATCGTGGATAATCCCCCATGCTCATCTAGATAGGAAGATCATATTTCATGCGCACACCACCAAAAACCGAGCGGATCGGCCTGCCGAACAGAAAGATCTCCTCATAATCTTCGTTGAATAGGTTGTCCACGCGGATATAGGCTTGCCAGTTCTTGGTGACATCATAGGATGCTGAAAGATCAACGATGTTGAAAACCCCAAGCTTTTCGTTAGGGTTATTGAAAAGGTTGTTATTCCTGGCTCCCACAAATCGATAATCGATGTTCAGCACGAGAGCTTCAATTGGTTGATACGTGAATCCAATCGTTGCTTGATCGACCGGCCAGCGAGGGAGTCGCTTGTCGCCACCCAATGGATTGCCAGGAGTATCGAATGCGCGGGTCAGTGTATGGGTATATTGCCCACGAAAATCCAATCCCTTGAATACATTCAACTTGAATGCAAATTCCCACCCTTGCGTCTTTGCGTCTGCAACATTGATGGGGCAAAATCCGAATGTGGCCGGTGGACATAATGTGCCGCCGGAGGCAAATTGAATCAAGTTTTGAAATCGATTCCAAAAATAGCCGGCGCTGAGCTGGAGACGATCGTTGAAGAGGCTCTGCTCAATCCCAAGATCCATACTCAAACTTTTTCCGGTTTCAGATTAGGATTGCCAAACCCTTGAAAGAACAAATCGTTCATCGTCGGCGCTTTAAACCCGCTGGCATAGCTGCCTCGAAACTTTGTGCCGGTTTCTTTGATGATATAGCCGCCGGTTACGCGATACGTCGTCGCGTCTTCAAATGCGCTGTAACTGTCATGGCGTCCACCCGCGGTAAGAAAGAGGCGATCCCACAAGTTGAGCTGAGCCTGAGCGAACCCGGCATTCGACGAAAGCACCCTGGCGGGCGCTGCCGCCCCAAAGAATCCCGTTGAATCACCCTCTTCCCTCCTCAACTGGTACCCCGCAGTCAGGAGCAGAAACTTACTGATCTGAAAGTTATTTTGCCATTCCAAGCGGCGGTTCAGGATTTCCAGATCGCTTGAAAATGGAGTAAAGCACGTATCGAGATTCGGGAAACACGAAGCGGGATTGGCTGTAATAAATTGTCTAGTATTGAGGTTGAATCCGACGGTTCCGCTTTGGCTCAATAGTCGTTCATTGGCTTGCGATAACGTCAGTTTGGTCGTCCACCATGACGTCAAGGGCTGCTCCCACATCCCGTTGAGAATGAGGTTTCGATTGGTTGATCTGGCGCCAAACACGTCTGCGGGCGCTCCACTATCCGCAAATCCATCGAAGCTGGTACGCGAGTCATACCAGCGAAGATTAAACTCCACTCGCCCATCTCTTGGCAACGCAACGCCCAGCTTGGTCGAAACCTGCCAGTTGTGGAATCCATCCCGCTCGAACGCGCCCCGCCGGTAGTTGATCGCTGAAAAGCTGCTGGTATCCCAACGAGACACTGAGGCAGAAAAATCAAAGGGGCCTTTCGAGCCGGACACCTGTCCACCCTCACGAAATGTCGCGAACGAACCATACTCCATAAATGCGCCCACCGCCGGCTTGCCCGCCCCTCTTTTTGTGTAGATATTGATCACACCGCCGATGGCATCAGACCATAGAGCATGCTCTGTGCCCCACGGAGAATTTCGATACGGTCGATGTTGTCGGATGGTGAGATTGGCAAAATCGTACTCCCGCTCGTAGGGCTATTGACGATGACTCCATCGATCATCACCAGCGTATGCCGGGCCGAAGGCCCGCGCATCTTTACGCTCGCTGTTGTGCCAGGCCCTCCACTCGACGTGGCAAACACACCCTGGGCAAGACGCAATCCATCGATCACCGTCTTGATTTTTTTTCGCTCTAATTCTTCCCCGGTGATGACTTCGACGGCGCTGGTGACTTGTTTGGCCGGAATTGGGGTCTTGGTCGCGCTCACCACAACATCGCGGACTTCGATGACCTCTTGCTGATCGGCCATTGCGATATTCTGCGCAAATGCTGAGAGCAGAGGAGAAAATAGAACTAATAGGAGAACAAGAAACCTGCACAACAAACACGGACGAACCCGACTCATGGAAACCTCCCTTTGACTCGAAGGGTGTCTATCGTCCCGGCAGCTGGGTCTCCTGACTTGCGGCTCATGGCTTCTCTGCGCCTTCCCATGTGCCAAAGCACACAGTGGCATCAGGCAGAGTCACTCCCCGCTTACAGTGGCGGCACCGTGATGGATTTGCACCATCTTCCCCGTCGCTGACGGTATGACCTAAAGAATCCCTCCAGAAAAATTGTTCTGCACCTGACTTCTTCTGCAGGAGAGCGGTGCGAACTCTTCCCGTTCACATCACCGTATCTTGCTGCTCGATCTTCGTTGCTCAGCACCCGTTCACCAAACATCTCGGGATCGCCGTGAATGAACAGCCCATCAATTCCGGATGTAATCGATCGCATATCGTGAAGAGCGCGGTACCATGCCTTCGAAATCCCAATGAAACGTCAGCACGGCGGATTTCTTGGACGTGTGTACGAGCAGGCGCGTACCATCCTTCACAACAAGACTCGGCGCCTTCCAAAAGTCCAACGTCTTTTCTGCGCCGGTTCGATTACAGACAAACAAAGGCAACCCTGTCTCGTGAGTTCGTTGCTCCCATTCTCCATTTGGACCATGAATGCCGGGCCCCCACGACGCCGGCGACACCAACATCTGAGCCCCTTCAAACTTCATGGCCCGAGCAATATTCGACGTATACACATCGGCGCACACAAGCACACCCACCCTGATACCGTTGCACTCGATCGGAGCGATACTGTCGCCGGGACTCGACCATGATCGTGAATCGCTCGCCACATTGATCTTGCGATGTTTGCCAATCATCGCACCGGTTGGGCCGATGACAAACACTGAATTGTAGAGCCGAGAGCCGTCTCGTTCCGGGCAGGCGAGAAATATGGTTCGTTTCAGGGTCTTGTTCAGCTTGCAGACCTGCTGCATCCACACATCAGGTTGTGGCTGAATCCACTCCGTCCCGACAAGGTGGGCAAACTGAAGCCCACAGACCGCCAACTCAGGCGTTACAATCCACTCAGCCCCAGTTGTAGCGGCATGCTTGATGGCCTCGACAATCAGATGCCGGTTTTGCTCGATTGCCCCGGGAACCGTCTCTAGATGAAGCAGTGCAACTTTGCCCGTTCTCATATTATGTCCCACCCGACAGACAGCGCCCTGGCAGCGTCACCCTCGGCAATCCAGACACCGGATGTTGATCCACGAGAACTCGACATCCATACACGCGTTCCAACACATCAGGTTCAATCACGTCTTCCGGGCATCCCTGCCGCGCCACCTGTCCGTTGTCTAACAACAGGATTCGGTCGCAGTACTGCCCGACGAGATTCAAATCATGGGAAACCAGGACAACCGTCAAGCCGTGCGATTCCTTCAACCGTCGCAACAACGCGCAAATTTCAACTTGATGTTGGAGATCAAGAAACGCCGTCGGCTCGTCAAGAAGCAAGACTTTCGGAGTCTGAGCCAGGGCTCGCGCAATCAAAACCCGCTGCCGCTCTCCCCCGGAGAGATCCGTGACGACCCGATGGGCGACATGTCCAATGTCCATCGTCATGATCGCCTGCTCCGCAATCGCGATGTCTTGACAGCTTTCCCATCCAAATCCTCCGGTCCATCGGCCATGGGGTCGATGAGGGAAACGGCCCATGATAACGGTTTCTGCAACAGTGAACGGGAACAGCTGCTGGGTATCTTGCGGCACAACGCCAACGACACGGGCTACATCCGTCGTTGCGTCATGGCGGCCAAGGTCTGACTGAACAGGCTGACACGACCTCCTCTGGAGTCAGGACCCTCCCCAACACCTTCAGTAAGGACGTTTTTCCCGATCCGTTCGGGCCGACCACTCCCAACACTTCCCCAGTTTGAACCTGAAAGGAAACACCATCGAGAATCCAGCGATCGCCTTGCGATTCCCTCGTCTGGTAACGGAACCGAACAGACTGCACATTGTACGCATCGCTTGGGATGATGGCACCGATTGAGTCAGCAATCAGCGCTGCATCCGATCGATTGTCACTGGAGCCATTCATGCCAAGCGATCCTTTCGCCAGAGCAAGAGATAAATAAAGAATGGTCCACCGGTCAGCGCGGTAATGATACCGACCGGAATTTCCGCCGGAGAAAGCAGGGTGCGGGCTACCGTGTCGGCAGCCATAAGAAAAGTACCGCCGACCAAGGCCGAGGCCGGCAAGAGCACCCGATGGTCGGCACCAACGACCAAGCGAACGGCATGAGGAACCACCATCCCGATAAACCCGATCATCCCACTGATGGACACCACTGCTCCCGTGACCAATGCGGCCAAGACAAAAATAAACCGCTTCGATCGTTCCGTATCGACGCCAAGCGCGCGAGCGGAGTCTTCGCCTAACGCCAAGACATTGAGGACTCGCATTTGACTGAGAAGTAGGAAAAGCCCGATGCCAAGGTAGACAGACAGCCCGAGCAAGTGGCCGTAGGTCGGCGCGGTGATCGCTCCCATCAACCAGGCCGTCATCCCATAGGCACGATTCGGATCCATAATCGACGTGATGAACATGATCAAGGCCGTAAAAATGGCGTTTAAAATCACCCCAGCCAATAACAGGCTGTGAATCGGCAACCGTTCATAGTCTGTCGCCATTCGATAGACGACGACCAACGCCATCAGACCTCCAGCGAATCCACAGGCCGGCAAGGCAGCGCCGGCGAGAAATGTGGTTCCAGCTCCGAGCAAGACCCCCATTGCAGCTCCGAGGGCGGCGCCGCTCGAGACGCCCAACACATAGGGATCGGCTAATGGGTTCCGCAACAGCGCCTGTAGGGCCACCCCGACCGAGGCCAGGGAGCAACCGACCAAAAATCCCAGTAAGACTCGTGGCAATCTCACCTGCTCCAAAATTGTTCTTGTGACATCCGCGACGTCATCGGTTCTCGTCCCCATCGCCGCCACTCCAATGAGTAGGCGCACAATCTCACTGAACGCAATCGGCTGCGAACCGAAGTGAAGAGCCATGACACCAACCACGATTGCCGCACAAGTCAGCATACCCAGCGTCGTTATCCAGCGTGACATCGTGAGGACGGCTCCCGGCAAAACAGCACCTGTCGCAACGCCATCACGGTGTGACGCATCGGGCGAGATCGAAAAAAAAGAAGTCGGTCGGACTGATACAGGCGGTTCTTTAGCCGGAGCCGTCATGGGTGAAGCGTACCTTCACGAGGGCCGAACACTTCTGGATGAATGGCGTTGGCGAGTTGCGCAAGTCCCTCGACAATCCGAGGACCCGGTCGGTTCAAGAGATTCGACGAGACTTCATGAAAGCGTTGTCGCTTCACTGCCGAGAGGGACTCCCAGCGCAGCCACTGTTTCTGCTCGCTCCGTGGCACCGTTTCAACATCACCGACCGGAAAATCAGGACCTCCGGATCTTCTGCGAGCACCGCCTCCATGCTCAGTCTCGGATAGGCCACGCCGGCCTGAGCCGCGATGTTCGTCCCACCAGCAAGCCCGATCATCTGGTGAATGAAACTTCCCGGCCCCACGCTGATCAACGGCTGGCTATTGAGGACATACAGCACACGCTTGGCCGACAGTGGCTCGACCTTACGTCGAATCTCTGCAATCCGTTGACGCATGGCCTGCGTGACTTCATTGGCTGTCGCGATTTTCTCAAACATCTTTCCCAATGTGTGAATCTGTAATGAGATATCCTCGACCGACTGAGCTTCGAGGACGAACAGAGGAATTTTCAACTGCTCGAGCTTGCTCTGCAAGTCAGGACGAAGGAAGTCCTTCGGGGCGAATACCAATTCCGGTTGCAGTGCCACCAAAACCTCAACGCTGGGGTTCGTATATCCCACCTTCGGTTTGGATTGCGCCGACGCTGGATAGTCACAGAACTCGGTCACGCCGACGATCTGTTCGTCCAACCCAAGCAGAAACAGCATTTCCGTAATACTTGGGGCAAGGGAGACGACCCGCGTGGGAGCCTTGGCCAGATAGATCCTATGTCCAGCATCATCAACAAACGACCGTGATGACACATGCGCCATGAACGGCATGCCGGTAAGAATTCCTGGTTGCCGCCGCTTCATCTCACTGCATCCATCCTCGGTACACCCATTAGCTGATGAAAGATGCATCAGCAGCGCAGGTACAAGGCACAGCGCGCCGACGAAAAGGTATCGCTTCCATCGATTCAAATAAAAAATCCTCAAGGCCTGGATAGACCCTGAGGATTGCACCCGCTGCTTCATCCTCACCTGCTCCCCAGCCTCGAGGGAACAATGATCAATCTCTCTGAGCAGGTCTTCTGGCTCATGGTTCACCCTACTCCCCGAGCCTTCCCATCCAACACGTGAGGCGTCATTCGTGAAGTGCTGAAATAAAAACTCTTACGAAATACGCTTCACGAGATACGTTTCACATGCGAGACAGTGGCTTATCCGGGTTTCGTCCCCATTTACAGCGGCGGGACCGCGAGGGCTTGTACCCTCTTCCCTTACTCAGGAGTTACAATGGCCAGCACAATAGGAGAGAGTCGCAAAATTTGTCAAGTTCAATAACGTCGGCTGACGCTTCCACAACCTTAGGTGCCGGTATCCTCTTTCAAATAGGATCAAGGGCTCTTGCGAGGCCACACACTCAGGACGCTTGTGAGTGTTTATCCTGCTGTGGTACTATCCCGCCATTATGTGTGGGCTCACCTAGTCATGGAGAAGGAGTACGAACGTGGCACTCATGTGTGAGATTTGTCAGAAGAAGCCCGTAGCCGGCAACAATGTCAGCCACGCCAACAATAAAACCAGGCGTGTGTTCAACCCGAACATTCAAACGGTTCGCGCGCTGGTCGGGAAGAGTCACAAACGGATCCGCGTGTGCACCCGCTGTCTGCGCTCAGGATTGGTCCGAAAGGCGGTCTAACCCCCCTCTCTTCCTTTCTAAGGACATTACGGTGCTCCCCAGAGCATCCCGACCTCCGCGATCCACCAACCTGATGACCGAAGGTTCGTCAGGAGTAAGAGTCAAGGTCCGGTCACCGTTCCCTTGCTTCTGAGCACCAGCCCCACTTCGCCGTTCGCATCCAGGCCAAGGCCTGCGCGCGCGTTTCCTCTCGCATCGAGCAGGAGGAACTCCTCGGCATTCACCCCGTTTAACTTCTGGGCTTCAATCGACCGTGGAAACAAAAACTGAGTACTGAGTACACCACCCAATATTCCACCCAGGAACGCGGCTGCACAAAGTAAACACATCTGTTTGTGCATCATGGCTAATCCTTTCGTGCAATCACAGTAGCAACCATTTAGATAGGAGCTTCGCAGGATTTTACGAGCGACATCAGCCAACAGCAACTCTCTCGTCAGGAGCAGGCAAGCTGTCGTTCAATTCAGTTGTGGTGGGGAGGAGGCAAACCCGAGGGCCCTTGTCGATAGATGAAAGTCGTGCTCACTAACCGTTCAACCCGTCACGGCTTCGTGCCGAGGAATACGAATCCCTTCGTTCTTGTATCATTCAGTGCAGCACTGTAGAGCCTCTTGGCTCCAGCGTCATAAAATCCGACTCCCCGCACCGTATCACCTCCGTTAAGACATGCAGCTTGTCCACCAAAGGTCATCGTGACATCAAATGCATTTCCCTGTGCTCGGGGTGAAAATGAACCAGTGAAGGTACATCCAGTGCTGGAACTTCCTGAAATTCCGCCTGCTGACGTGACCATAACATTTACGGTTTCATTCACCGCGACTGGACCAGTATAGACTCCCGCAACGGCATTCACATCGGGAGGCAAATCGTAATTGCTATCGTATGTCGTCGTAAGCTTACTCTGCCCGCCAGCTTGATAGGCAATCGTGACGTCCAACCTTTGCCTCGCTGTATAGTTGCCATTAATTGTTGCCTCGAGGATTCCGGTCTCCAGACTCAAGTCTTTCGCGTTCGTGGAACTGAAAATCCCATTCTTTGAGCTGCTATCGCCTTGGATGAGTCCGGCGACGGTCGAGGGGTTGCCGACTGCTGAATAGAGGACCCAATAAACACCGTCGTCGAGTACAAGCCCGGCAACGGTACGACCAGTGTCGGTGGTCCCATTCCAAAGCCCCTCTGCAGATGTTGTAGAGAGAGTGGGGGATGGTGGCGACGGAGTATCGCCCTCGCTGCCACAGGCGGAAAGACACGTCACCAAGAACACACTGCACAGGGAATCCCTTACCGGTCGGTACAGCATGCGCGGTCTCCTCACTGAAGTAGGCCTACGTTCCACAAAAAGTAGCGCGGCATATCTACCAGTCTATTCGAGTGATACTCCATCCCTCTCAAGATGGGGACAACCAAGCATAACCGTTGGTAGGGAATTAAATCGCCTTTTATCAGAAATGGGCACGATGAGAACTACGATGGAAGCACTTGAAATATTTGGAGCGGGCGATGGGATTTGAACCCACGACAACTAGCTTGGGAAGCTAGGACTCTACCACTGAGCTACGCCCGCTCGCTGGAACGCATCCTACGCGGGGAATAAAGAACAAGTCAAGGAACAGGCGCTATCCAGCCCATTCCACGATCGCGAACTTGCGCCGACCGATCTTGAGCCGATACTGTCGACCCTCCGTGATCGTCAACTTCGCGCTGGCATCACTCTGTTTGTGCCCATCGATCTCGATTCCACCTTGATGATGAGCCGCCTCGCTTCACTCTTACTGGGAACCAACCCCGTTTTGGCGACAAGATCAACCAGCCCGATGGCCTGCCCTTCTCGTAAATCCCGGGCAGTGACTTTCAGTCGGACGTCCGGCTCCTCAGGAAATTCACGTTCCTGAAACTTTTGCTGAAATTCCGATCGTGCCTGCTTGCCCGCTTCGACTCCGTGGTAACGCACCACGATCAGTTCGGCGAGTGTCTGTTTCGCCTCCATCGGGTGGAGGGCCTTGGCACGATCAAGATCTTCTGTCGTGAGCAATTCATAGTACCGATACATCAACCCATCGCTGATCGACATGACTTTCCCGAACATCTCTCCCGGTTTGTCCTCCAGGGCGATATAGTTGCCGACGCTCTTGCTCATCTTCCTGACACCGTCTGTTCCTTCGAGCAACGGCATCGTCATGACAACTTGTGACTCCTGCCCATAGTCTCGCTGTAGTTCACGCCCTACCAAGAGATTAAATTTCTGATCCGTCCCGCCCAATTCCACGTCTGCCTTCAACGCCACAGAATCATAGCCCTGCACGAGCGGATAGAGAAATTCGTGCACACTAATGGGTTTCTGCTCCTGATAGCGCTTGTGGAAATCGTCCCGCTCCATCATGCGCGCCACTCGATAGTGTGCGGCCAGTTCGATCAGCCCATCGGCAGTCATTGGGCCCATCCATCGGCTATTGAATTCAATCGTTGTTTTCGACGGATCGAGAATCTTGAAAATCTGCCGTTGGTAGGTCTTCGCATTCTCCTGCACCTGCTCCTTGGTCAACGCTTTACGTGTTTCTGAGACTCCGGTGGGATCGCCAATCAGACCAGTGAAATCGCCGATAAGGAAGATCACGTGATGTCCGAGATCTTGAAAGTGTTTCAACTTATGGATCAGGACGGTATGCCCCAGATGAAGATCCGGAGCAGTCGGATCGAACCCTGCCTTGACGCGTAACGGCTGCTTTTCGGCAAGCGACCGCTTGAGCTTCGCTTCCAGCTCAGCCTGTTGAATCACCTCGACGGCCCCACGCAGGATCAGGTCTAGTTGTTGTTGAACATCCGTCATAGCTCGTGCTGTTTCGCTCCATGTGATCGAGATGCCGAGACTGTTACCAATGACTTGATGCGGTCGAACTTCTTTGAGCCAATACCTTTGACCTCACGAAGATCTTCTACTGTACGAAAACCTCCGGCCGATGTTCGAAAGGCGATCACACGCTGAGCCAACACCGCTCCGATGCCGGGCAACGCTTCAAGCTCACCAGCGCTTGCCCGATTGAGATCGAGTAAGTGCTGCTCCGCTTGTATCCCTTGTGTTGTGCCAACAACTTCTTGGATCTTCGGAAACTGCTCATCGAGATCAACTGTACGCGGAACCGTCTCCAATGTCCGCTCATCAGCTATCGCAGCAATAGGGCCCCTAGGATGAGACCTCGCCATCATCCACATGCTGACTCCCATCGCGACGATGAGGAGACCCAGCTTGAAGAGCAACGACTGCATCATCGCTCAGTCTTCGTAGTAGGTAGGCAGGAAAGTCTGACTTGCAACCTCGACCGGGACATCAGCCTTTTTTCTGGCTGGCTAGAAAGGCTTCATACTGTGCAGCCGTCATCAATTCTTCAACTGTACCAGGCTCGGCCAGATCGATCACGGCGATCCAGCCCTTGCCGTAGGGGTCGGAATTCATCACTTCGGGATGGTCTTTCAACTCGTTGTTGATCTCGATCACCGTTCCACTCACCGGTGTATAAATGGTCGAGGTCGTTTTCGTCGATTCCACTTCCCCGATCTGCTGACCGACCTTGACCGCTGTACCCACCTTTGGCAGGTCCACAAACACAATATCGCCTAAGGCATCCTGCGCAAATGTCACTGATACCCACGGTCGCCCGTTTCCCATTCAGACGAACCCACTCGTGCTCTGTGTGAAATTTCAAATCGGATGGAATCATGTTGGCTCCCTTTGAAGAACAATGCAGTTGAGGACAGCTCTCAAACTGGCGGGATGCCTCGGTCATCCTCTGCATCCGCCCTATTCTTTCAACTTTTTCAGGATGGTAGTTTGGCCCGGCTGACATTGTCAAGGAACGATCTCCGCGAGCCACAGGCGAAGGTCAGCGGGTACCGTAGCCTGAACCTGTTCAATTCTTGAAAGGGACTAAACGGAGAGGCGAGAGAGGAACAGCACCAACGCTGTGTCTCTCTCGCCTGGGCAGATCCGGAAAAACTCGAAGGTCAGGCCTTCCAGTAGGCACGCTTCACTGGAAGATGTCCTGGCCAGGAAAGAAATAACTGATCTCGAATTGCGCGGTTTCCGGCGAATCGGAGCCATGAACAGCATTGAACTCGATATTCGTGCCATGCGCTTTACGAATGGTCCCGGCATCGGCTTTCGCCGGGTCCGTCGCGCCCATTAAGTCACGGTTCTTCTTGATGGCATTGTCGCCCTGTAGCACCAGAACCACGGCAGGGCCTGAGGACATAAAATCGCAAAGACTTCCGAAGAACGGTCGCGCGTTATGTACGGCATAGAAGCCTTCCGCGACTGACTTCGACATGTGGAGCATTCTTATCGCTACAGGCTTCAGCCCTGCCTGCTCGTATCGATGGATGATATCGCCAATGACCTGTTTCTTCACAGCATCCGGCTTGATGATGGCCAACGTTCGTTCGCTCATGATGTCTACAATTCCTCCAGACAGTTAAGGTCGCGATTGATTAACGGCGCTCATTATAGGGACGGCCTCTCCCGCCTTGCAAGCATTCAACGGGACAACGGATGAGGTCTCATTCGTCCTCATTCGACTCACACTCGACGCTCGATAACGACCATCATACGAAAGGCGAGAAGCCGGCCCAACCTCTCCAGTTGATGCTCCAACCGGAGCATCGGTGTCACCAACCACTGCGGCAACAGGGAAGGATGGTCGAAGCCTCCACTCAGCGGGTACGCGGCGCAGGCCATTCGCCGGATATGTTGGATAGAGAATCCTGGATAACGCACCTGAAAACCAGATCGATTACGTTCGAATAAGATTGTTGCGACGGCTTGATTGGCATCGAACGGTCGGCGGCTGGCCTGAGGAGGCTTGAGAAGGAGCGGATCCTCTGTACAATCCACCGGCTCCGGATGCAACCACCGGTAAATCGGCAATGAGATCCACGAGAGGTAGGGATCCATGATGATGATCCTCCCGCCCACTCGGAGAGTTCGCTGGGCCTCATCGAAGAAGAGTGCCACGTTTTCGATATGATGCAAGCAGTCGAAGAGCACCAGATTCGCAAGCGACTCAGACCGAAACGGGAGCCGTTGCCCATCCGCGACTAGATTCAACCACGGCAATACCACCACGTCCGTACAATAGGCTCTCGGTAGATGTTCTTTCAGATTGCCGGTTCCACCGCCAAGCTCTACTGTCGGACCAGGTACCAACCACGCGACTATCGCCCGATACCAATCTGCGTACAACTGACGGAGCACAGGCTTCTGTTCCCAGACAGCGCGATGGTGATGCAAGACCTCATGAGACATCACACGGCCTTTAGGCGGAAAAACCCGTATACCGTCATTTTCAGCAGCAGCCACCCATGGGCAAATCGCTGGATATTCGTGGTACCGTAGGATCGCGCGTGATACCGAACGGGGATCTCAAGAATATGCAGGTTCAATTTCGACGCCCCGAACAACAAGTCAAAATCGCCGAAGGGGTCGAATTCCCCAAAGTACTGTCGATTGGCAGCCAGTCGCTCATAATCAGTTCGAAACAACACTTTGGTCCCGCAGAGCGTGTCTTTGATGCGTTGGTTCAACAACCACGAGAAGGCAAGACCGAAGAATTTATTCCCCATCAGATTGATCAGGCGCATCGCCTGGGTTTCCATGGGGTAGACGAGGCGACAGCCGTTAATGAACTCGCCTTTCCCACCTGCAATGGCCTCATAGAACTTCGGGAGCGCCTCCGGTGGTACCGTCAGGTCCGCATCCAGGATCATGAGTACATCACCGGTTGCCTTTTCGAACCCTTTACGCACCGCATCGCCTTTCCCAGTTCCGTCCTGTACCAACAGTTTGATGTTCTTGCCGGGATAAAAGGCCATCACACGTCGGATTTCATCCGGCGTCCCGTCACTCGAGTGCCCATCGACAAAAATGATCTCTTGCCTACCGCCGAATCGTGGAATTCTCCTGAGCGCCGCATCGATGTTGCCTCGTTCGTTTCGGCATGGGATCACGATCGTCGTTGAGTATGGACGTTCCGGTCTTCGCATCCGTGGTCGTGCCACGACGTAGTGGGAGAGGCATACTGCTCGAAAACCTGGGAGATGCGCGAGCACGTTGTTGAAGAGACTGGAGAGAGCAGGAATTCGTCGCGATCGATGGTACCGAAGGCGAACCCCAGAGGCGAAAGCCGCACGCTCGAATAGGGGAAGAAGAGCGAGTTCGTAAAGTAGATGAAGGAGAAGAAAGCGATCGAGAGGATGATCCAGTAGAGTGGGCGCGCGCGCGATTCTTGTCGATGGCTTCCTTCTCGTTGGCGTGATGCCAGCGGTGAAAGTGCGGCGTGACGATCAGGTAGGAGAGCGGCTTCGGCAGCTTGAAATCGACGTTCGAATGCTCCCAGATCGCCAAGGCCGTGCCGATCCAGCCCGCCTGAAGCACGCAGTCCCCATCCAGGAATTGCACGAATTCAGCGTCTTGCGGCAGTTCGGCAAGGCCCGCATTGCGTGCCCTTGCGGCGGTAAAGGGGCGCGACATGTCCAGCGCGACGACCTGTGCACCGGCCTCCTGCGCGGCATCGACCGAGCGGTCGGTTGATCCGGAATCGACATAGACGACCTGCGCCACCTGCCCCTGCAACGCCTCAAGACAGGCGACCAGCCGGGCCCCT
>JAAUPT010000134.1 GCA_012032965.1 Nitrospira sp. | reverse complement strand
ATGGCGATCGAAGAGCTAAAGAAGGGCTATGAGCGGCTGCGAAGCCGGCTCTGAGAGAGAGGCCCTGTAGCACCCGCATCAGTCGGCGAAAGGATGTCGATACGGGTGGCTTAGGGTTCCTCTTTGGGGGACTCTTCACTCTGTTTTAACCAGAGTTCCAGCAGTCTTGTTTCCCGTTCAGACTGAGAAATACGCTCCAACGCGAATGCACCCGTCAAGCGATCTTCATAAAAAGCACGTTGCTTGGCATAGGTTTTCTTGAAGGCTTTCGTCTTAAGGGTTTTCCAATCAGCATCGGAGATCCCAGCATGAGAACGCAAGAGGTTGATCTCGATGGCTTGGAACGCAAAGACTTTTGCTAACACCTTAATGACGGTTGCATTGGTCATGAATCTTGGAATTTTATCAGCCATGACTCATCGTTTCGGTTATGCCAAGGCATAATATAGCTCTACCGATCTCGTTCTCGGCATCCTATAGTCGCACGGAACCTTGAAGTGAAAGAATCAGTTCCGCACGCCGCTCCAAACCTTTGCCGGATCGATAGTCTTGTCAGGATTGAGGGTCTTGGCCCTTTCCAGCAGGACATCGGTCCCCTCTGGATACGCAGGATCAGAAATACAACAATTATCGACCGGACAGACTGCCGCACATTGCGGTTCGTCAAAATGGCCGACACACTCGGTACACCGATCATGAGCGATTATGTAAATATTATCCCCCACTCCCTGGCCGTCACCTACATGGAGTCCCTTCTCTTCCGCGGCGCTGCGAGTTTCGAAGATGGCCTCGTTCGGACATTCCGGTAAGCAGGCGCCACAATTGATACATTCGTCGGTAATCAACAGTGCCATGATTCTGGTCTCCTTCTTCAATAAGAGTTAACACCACGACATCGTACGGTCACAGTATCGTATGTTTCGCAATGCATGCTCAATAGGGAATTGCTTCTGATCTTCCACGCCATCATACACTTAAGGGCATAAGGGCGACCACTCGAGTTCCTAGTTTGGCACGATTTGTCACAAGATTCCACTGAGTTTTGAGGGTATCTCATCGTGAAGGTGGACTCGTGACCATATGGCGCCATGAATATGGCGGTCAAGCTGTTTGACGCACGCTCCAATTTCATTGCGCGGCATTCTGCGTTTTCCCAGTCACGACCCCATTTGGCCCTTGATCTCAATAGATGCGATCCGTAAGATCCCGCACACTCGGCTGTAGTAGGCCCATTGCCTTGGTTGATTGCAAGGTTGCCGATGCGACGATTTCTCCTTAGCCTCTTGCCCCTGGTTCTGGCTGGTTGTCCGACAACGACGGCGCTGGTGGTTGGAGCCCCAGCGCTCCTGTCTAAATCCGAATTCGATGAGCGGCGGACGGAAACCAAGCAGCAGATCGAAAAGGGACTGATCTCGAAAGAGGCCGGTGAAACCAATTGTCGCCAGATGCTGCATACGGTCGATCGGAATCACTCGGCTCCACCACCCGCAGATCCTGCAATCTGTGATTTTGGATCGGTTGCCGATACGCTCTATGAGCTGACCAAGTCTGTCGAGAGCGGCGCACTAACACCGGAACTCTGGGTAACCAAGTGCCAACAATTGGCTGGGCTGCCATCAGGCAAAGACGTGTGCCGGTACGATCCATTTATGGACCGTCTCTCCCAATGGCGGCGTTTGGTGAAAGAAGGCCAAGCGAATAGGGAGGGGGCCGAGATGGACTGTCGGAACTATGTGAAGCAGGTTCGCCAACATCCGATCCCAGGTCCAGAAATCAGCGAGGATGCCTGCAACCTCTAGAAACTCGCGCCAGACAGGCTACTGGCATGCTGGATCCAATCCGCTTGCACCTGACAGTCGGCGTGTTGCCATCCTGCGTGGCGGTTTCCACGAACCTTGGCTCTTTATCAGTTGTGCAATCGTCGAAAACTATCAAGAAGAGCCGTCTGAGTTTCAGTAGGATCTATATGGTGCTGATCAACGATAACCGCCCGGCATCTTGTATAAGATCTACGTACGCTCTATTGTATCTGTGCGTTACTAACAGGGTCTCCGCAACACGTGTAGGCTGAGCAGATCGTTCCGTTGCCATGGTTCAGACAGAAGGAGCTCAACAATGACTTCCAACAGATGTTTCCTGGCGTGTTGTTTCGGTTTGGCGGCATGGCTGTGGTGCGTGGCCAGCGTATCCGCACATGAGAGTCAGGCAATGTCCCGATCCGACGGTACGGGAGGGCGTCTGGAGGTATCGAACGAGATTCCTTGGGATACGATCGAGTGGAACGAGCGGCGGTACAAGATCGAGGCGATCGGGTTCAAAGCGCGAAATGAAACTGGCTGGGACTGGTTAGGGAGTGACGAGGTGATGGTCGGAACCGAAGATGCCAAAGGGTGGACGACCTCCAGCGAAATCGGCAATGTGGATTCCGGTGAGTTTCACCCGTTCGATCCGATCAGGAGTTGTATGGTGGCGGTACGTCCCGGAATCGTTGTGCTGGGCCGCACATCAGTGTGCGATGAGGCGGGCGAGCCGGCGCCGCTTGGATTTGGGGTAGAGTTCTGGGAGAAAGACTTGTTCGGATGGCGTACCAGTTTCTGCAAGGCGTTGCCTCCCGGGAAGGGGCGCCATGCCGGCCCTCACTGCGCGGACGATGGGGTTGGTGACGATTTTATCGGCCGTGCTCGAATTGATCTGTCAACGCTGGACCTCGAGGCCGTGCTGTCCAATATCGGTGACGAGCATTTCGAGACTGTGGTCCTGAACCCCTGTCCAGTTGATGAGGTGTGCGGCGGTGGGGATCTCCCTGACTATGCGTTTACGTTTCGTATCACACGGATGCGTGACGCACATGTCACCCTCCGCTCGCTGCTCGACGAGGCCATGGAGAAAACGGGGGCACGTTCCGAACTCGAAGCCGTTGTGGCTGGTCTGCGGTCCTTGCGCGCTCCCGAGCCCTCGTCAAGTTGACGCCGGACATCGCGAAGTAGGTCGAGCAAGAGTCAGGCCTTGATCAACCCCATTGAACGATGAAGGCTGAGGACACACACGTCACCTCATCGCTCACGGTTTTGCACACCGTTATGACGTCCTGACGCGTCCCCCGATTTCTACCGTGGTCTCCTTTCCCAGTGGCCTTGAGATCGGGGGTGAGTCAGGGGCTGCCTCTTAGCCAGCGAAAAACAGGGCCCATACAATGATCGCGAAGGCAAACCCCCCCAAAATGATGTAAGAGAGCGCATCGTTCATGCCAGGCATTTAATTCACCTCCTTGGTCAAAATACATCTACTCTTGAGCGTCGGCGAAGGCACTCTTGCTCTTGAGAGAGTGCTCTTCGCATTGATTCGAACTCGTCTTCCCCTGAGGAAAAAGAATGTACTCTCATAGGGACAATAGTACCTCGGGATCCGATGACGTAATCAGAACGGCAGCGATACGTCAGGAGGATGGAAAACAGCGACCGTAAGGATCGGAAGATATCGCAAGGAGTCGACGTTCTCGGAGAGACGAGCCTGGGTGGCGAGGGCTGGTTCGGGTGTTACCGGAGGAACCGAGAAATCCTCAGAGACAGATTCTCCAGGCAGCTCCAACGTGAGGACATCGATGAGCGTGACCGGTGCTCCGAGCATCTGCGCTACCACGCAGATGCACACGAACAGGACTAGGATGACCACGCTCGCCCCGCAGGATGATGAGGCTAGTGTTCTGGGGCTGAACCGACTCATGGAGTGCACTATACTCTCCCACGGGATGGTGGGCAAGTGAGCTCAGTTCAAGTCTTTGTCTTGCCGATGTCTGGCAAAGGTTGTCGTGGGTAATCGCTCCTTGGAATCATGCAAGATGCGCTGCCAACCGATGCAACCTGTGGTACCTTACTGGCGTCTCCGGAGGAACTAACATGATATTTAGACGGCCTGAGCTCAAAAAAGATAATCCGATCGCTCCCGAACCCTATGTGGGGCCACGTCGACGATTGGCGATAGCTCGTGCAGCTGCAGTAGAAAACTCAAGTGAGATGGGAGATATGAAGAAGACGCTGCAGGTATTGATGGACGCGGCCTCTCGGTTTCTAAGAGACCTGCCGAAAGTGAGGCAGTCAGGTAAGAGTTCTAAGGAGTTGCAGGATGCGATCGCTCACGCCGAACGGGTGCTTGCCGTTAAAAATCGTTCGAAGATCTGAAACAGGGCGAAGAGTTATTATGACGAGCCTCTTAAGAGTGTTGGCTGTGTCGATCAATCAACTATTTCGACTTTTTTCCCTAACGACTTTGCGCGCTTTAGACAGTCTCCATCGGACACAGAGCAACGGAGAGTGTCCAATTCAGCTTCGTCCACAATTTCAACCTTCTTCCCTTGCGCTTTGGCCTGCTTGAGACAGCTTGTGTCCGTGACCATACATTTCACGGAGTCGGAGGCCGAAGGAGCGGTGATGATGGATACTGCTTCGCCCTTATCTTTTGCCCGTTTCAGACACTCTTGGTCAGTTGCCACGCACTGCACAGTCTCTTCCGTCTTGTTAATGCCCTTATCGATCGTCTGATCGATCCGCTGGTTGATCCGATTCTGTGTTTTTCTCTCGGCGCTGTCGATCGCTCGGTCCAGCATCTTGTCGAATAGGCCATCGGCCTGTGCAAATGATGCGCTGAAAGAAAGTCCGCATAGCGCCAACCAAAAGGCGAAATGTTTCATCCCCACCCCCGAGTTCGTTCACGACTGATGACTAGCACATAGCGTACAACTGGCCCCCACTCTAGCACAATGTTCGAGTCAGCGCACACCAGCCGATTGGAATAGGTCAAGACCGCCTCTGGAAAGTGACTCGCTCTCTATCAGGTTCCTATCGCTGAACCGGACGGCACAGAACTTAACCGTGTCGATTTAGCATTTTCCTTCAGAAACCGGGGCCTCCAAGATAGAGTATCACTGGTATCAACCAGCTTAGGGGAGGAGTAGCCTGGCATGAGCATTATCTTTTGGTCTGTTCTCCTTGTCGCGTTCATCTGGGCACTCACCTCACGAAGCACGATTGTCCGGTATCTCGCGCGAGGCCTCGCCGTGACCATTGCCCTGGCCGCTGCTGCGGCAGCCATTGGACTCATCGTTGTCGGACAGAAAGCGCACTGGACCAGCGACGGACCCGGGATGTTGTTGATCATGCTGGGCATCCCTATCTGCGGCATCATAGCCTGGTTCTTCGGAGTGATGGCGCTCACGTCGACGGCGAGTGTGGAGGAAACTAATCCCCAAAACCCTTCTCGCGCCTATTCCTTCGCACAAGCCTGGGAATTGTACAAGGACCTCACCAAGAAACCTCATTAATGTAAATGTAGCGTGGGTCTCACGTCATCGTCGAGGAGGGACCATGTCGAATATGGTTGAGCAGATTGACAAGGCTGTCGCAGCACATGGGCTTTGGAAAACGCGGTTAGGGCAGAGCATCGCAGGAACATTGTCGTTGAATCCGGGAGAAATCGGTGTCGACAATCGCTGCGAATTCGGCAAGTGGCTCCATAGTTTGGGTGGAACTTCAGCGGCTTCGGATCCACACTACAAAGAAGTTTTCGAGCTACACAAAGCCTTTCATAAAGCCGCGGCCGAGGTTGTTACGAAGGTGATTGCAGGGGACAAGATTGGCGCCAAAGCGTCGGTTGGGTTACAAGGTGAGTACACCGCCGTCTCCTCTCGACTGACCACGAAGCTGGTGGAGTGGAAGAGGAAGGCGTCGAAGGCGACCTGAGCTAAAGTCTACACAGAAAAGCTCCTTTGAGCTTGATGAA
>JAAUPT010000133.1 GCA_012032965.1 Nitrospira sp. | reverse complement strand
TTATGCGACGATCCTTGCGGCCTGTGCCGGCATTGGACTGTCGCAAGCGTTGCCGCCGGCTTGATCATGATTGGACCGCGTTTCGGTGGAGCCGTCACGGATGCGGGACGCTGGTTTAAGTATGCCGTCGACAACAAGATGAATGTGGATGAGTTCTTGAGCTACATGAAGAAGAATGTGGGGCCTGTGCCAGGCATTGGGCACCGCGTCAAGAGCTTGCGCAATCCGGACAAGCGGGTGAAGGAGCTCGTCGGATATGTCAAGAGTTTGAATATCAAGACGCCCTGCCTCGATTTTGCCCTGCAAGTTGAGCAGGTGACGGCGGCCAAGAAAGATAATCTCATTCTGAATGTCGATGGGACGATGGCGGCTGTTCTGGTTGACCTCGGGTTCCCGGTCGATAGTTTGAATGGTTTCTTTATCCTATCTCGCACCATCGGATTAATCGGCCACTGGGTCGATCAAAAACGGCAAGACAGCCGCTTGATTCGACTCTTT
Organism: Nitrospira sp.; assembly: GCA_012032965.1. Lineage (GTDB taxonomy): Bacteria > Nitrospirota > Nitrospiria > Nitrospirales > Nitrospiraceae > Nitrospira_D. The sequence goes on along the minus strand of JAAUPT010000133.1, from coordinate 5,286 downwards.
GATTATTTAGTGAACTATGCAGCGCCGAAGCGGCGGGAAGTTCCGCCGTTAAAATAGGTCTGCGAAGTGTCACTATTAAGATAACTGCGGGAGCTCCTGCGCTTGGATAAGTGGTGGGATGCGCCGCTCTAACAGAGGCTATCGGTGAAGGGTGCGCGGCAAGGGGGACCAACTCTCTCGCTCCCGACATCATATCCCTAGCCTGTTCGAAGGAGAGCGAAATGTCACTTGAGCTCGCAAAGAGGCTCTACGCCAAGATGCCCGATGTGTGTGTGAAGGCGAGGGCGAAATTTGGCCGTCCGTTGACGTTGGCGGAGAAGATTCTTGTTTCGCATGCCGACAACTTCGATACGCAAACCTGGGAGCGCGGTAAGGCCATGCTGGCACTGCGCCCTGATCGTGTGGCGATGCAGGATGCCACGGCCCAGATGGCAGTGTTGCAGTTTATGCAGGCCAACAAGAACAAGGCCGCTGTGCCGAGCACCATCACTGCGACCACTTGATCCGCGCTGAGATGGGGTCCGAGAAGGACCTGCTTCGAGCCATGGACGAGAACAAGGAAGTCTATAACTTCCTCGCTTCCGCCGCGAAGAAGTACGGCATCGGCTTCTGGAAGCCGGGTGCCGGGATTATCCATCAAGTCGTGCTCGAAAATTACGCTTTCCCTGGCTGCCTGATTATCGGCACTGACTCCCACACGCCGAACGGCGGGGGGGTTGGGCGGTTTGGCCATCGGTGTCGGAGGCGCCGATGCTGGTGAAGTGATGGCGGGTTTGCCCTGGGAGGTGCTCCATCCGAAATTGATCGGCGTAAAACTCACCGGCAAGTTGAGCGGCTGGGCTTCACCCAAGGATGTGATTCTCTATCTCTGCGGGCTGTTGACCGTGAAGGGCGGGACGAACAAGATCGTCGAGTACTTCGGCCCTGGAGCTGAAACCATCAGCGCGACCGGAAAAGGAACCATCTGTAATATGGGTGCGGAGCTTGGGGCGACGACATCGGTCTTTCCTTTCGACCAAAAGATGGTCGACTATTTGAACATCACGGATCGGGCGGATTGGACAAAATTGGCCCAGGCCAACGAGGCCTTGCTCATGGCGGATCCGGAAGTCACTCAGTCGCCAGAGAAGTATTACGACCAGATCGTTGAGATTGATCTGTCGAAGCTAGAGCCGCATGTCGTGGGTCCACATACGCCGGACCTCGCGCGGCCGGTTTCAAAGCTGAAGGCGGAAGCAAAAGAGAAGGGGTACCCGGTCGAGCTCAAGGCGGCCCTGATCGGTAGCTGTACGAACTCATCTTATGAAGACATCAGTCGCTCGGCCCATGTGGCGCAACAGGCCTTGAAGGCCGGCTTGAAGGCGAAAACCTCGTTCCTGGTGTCACCGGGGTCTGAGCGTATTTATCACACGATGAAGCGTGACGGGTTCTTGGACACGTTCGAGCAGCTAGGGGGCACCGTGCTGTCCAATTCCTGCGGTCCCTGCATCGGGCAGTGGAAGCGTGCCGATGGGGTCAAGGGCAAAGCCGATTCAATCGTCAGCTCCTTCAACCGGAATTTTCCGGGCCGAAACGATGGGATCAGTGAGACCCTGTCGTTCCTCGCAAGTCCGGAAGTCGTGACGGCCTATGCGATTACCGGTGACCTGGGCTTTGATCCGGTCAATCAGACAGTGAAGGGCGCAGACGGCAAAGAGTTCAAGCTCCAGCCCCCCGTGGGCGAGGAGTTACCGGCCAAGGGTTTTGCCAAGGGCGAAGAGGGGTATGTTGAGCCTGCCGCAGACGGCTCAAGCTTGAACGTCGAGATTCCCCCGACGAGTGAACGGCTGCAATTACTGCAACCGTTCCCGCGTTGGGACGGAAAAGATTTTGAGAAGTTGCCGCTCTTGATTAAGACCAAGGGTAAGACCACAACAGACCATATCTCTCCTGCTGGGCCTTGGCTCAAGTTCCGAGGCCATCTGGATAAGATCAGCGACAACATGTTCCTTGGGGCGAACAACGCGTTTTCGTCCGAACCGGGGAAGGGTACAAACGTCCTGACCGGTGAAGCGAACCTCACGATGGCGCAGATCGCCCGAGCCTATAAAGCAAAGGGCATTGGCTCCATCGTCGTCGGCGATGAAAACTATGGCGAAGGCAGCAGTCGCGAGCATGCAGCCATGTCTCCACGGTTCTTGAACGTGCGCGCGGTAATAACCAAGAGCTTTGCGCGCATCCATGAGACGAATTTGAAAAAGCAAGGTATCCTGCCACTGACGTTCGCCGATCCGAAGGACTACGATAAGATCGAGATGAATGATCGATTGAGCGTGGTGGATTTGGCGAATCTCTCGCCGGGGAAGCCGGTCACGGTGGTCGTGCATAAGGCGAGTGGTGACGTAAAGGTTCAAGCCAATCACAGCATGACAGTACAACAAATCACATGGTTTAAGGCCGGTTCGGCGTTGAACGCGCTGAACTAAAACCAGATATTCAACTAAAGGGGAGAACCATGGCGAAAGCGGATAAAATTATCTATACGAAGACTGACGAAGCGCCGATGCTGGCGACGTACTCATTCCTGCCGATCATCAATGCCTTTTCAAAAGCAGCTGGTGTGAGCGTGGAATTGCGTGACATTTCATTAGCGGGCCGCGTGATCGCGCTGTTCCCGGAATACTTGACGCCCGAACAGAAGCAACATGATGCCTTGGCCGAGTTGGGCGAGATGGCCAAGACGCCGGAAGCCAACATTATCAAGTTGCCGAACATCAGCGCTTCCATCCCTCAGCTGGTGGCGACGATCAAGGAACTGCAGAAGCAGGGCTACAAGCTGCCCGACTATCCGGAGAATCCAAAAGACGACAAAGAAAAGGACATCAAGGCGCGCTACGACAAAGTGAAGGGTAGTGCCGTCAATCCAGTGTTGCGCGAGGGGAACTCAGACCGGCGTGCGCCGCTCTCCGTGAAGGCCTATGCCCGAAAGCACCCGCACAAGATGGGCGTCTGGTCGTCGGATTCCAAGACGCATGTCTCTCATATGAGGGGAGGCGATTTCCGCTCGAATGAGAAGTCGCTCACGATTCCCGCTGCGACAACGGCGAAGATCGAATTTGTCAGTGCAGATGGGAAGACCACTATCTTGAAAGAGAAAGTCGTGTTGCAAGCCGGTGAGGTGTTGGATGCGACCTTCATGAGCGTAAAGGCCCTGCGCACGTTCTTGGAAGAGCAGATTGAGGATGCCAAGATTAAGGGCGTGTTGTTCTCGCTTCACATGAAGGCCACCATGATGAAGGTCTCGGATCCGAAGATCTTCGGCCATGGCGTGACGGTCTATTACAAGGATGTATTCGAGAAACACGGCGAGACGTTCAAGAAGCTCGGCGTGGATCCGGACAACGGACTTGGTGATGTCTATACCAAGATCAAGTCCTTGCCGGACGAACAACGCAAGGCGATCGAAGCCGACATCCAAGCGGTCTACCAGAAGCGGCCGCCGATGGCGATGGTAAACAGCGACAAGGGCATCACCAATCTCCATGTCCCGAGCGACATCATCATCGATGCCTCCATGCCGCCGGTGATCCGCGATTCCGGCAAGATGTGGGGACCAGACGGCAAGTTGGCTGATGTGAAGTGCGTCATCCCGGACTCGAGCTATGCGCCCGTGTATCACGAGGTTGTTGAGTTTTGTAAGAAGAACGGCGCCTTCGATCCCAAGACAATGGGGACGATTCCCAACGTCGGTTTGATGGCACAGGCAGCGGAAGAGTATGGTTCTCACGATAAAACCTTCAAGGCGCCGGGCAACGGGACGATTCGGATCGTGGATGCGTCCGGCAAGACGTTGCTGGAGCATCAGGTGGAAGAAGGCGATATCTGGCGTGCATGCCAAGTGAAAGACACACCGATTCAAGACTGGGTCAAGCTCGCGGTGACTCGTGCGAAGGCAACGGGAGCTCCGGCCGTGTTCTGGTTGAACAAGGATCGAGCCCATGATGCCGAATTGATCAAGAAAGTGAATACCTACTTGCCGAAGTATGATACGACGGGGCTTGAAATCAAGATCATGTCACCAGCGGACGCCTGCCGGTTTTCGATCCAGCGGGTGAAGGAAGGCAAGGACACGATTTCCTGCACTGGCAACGTGCTCCGTGACTACCTCACGGACCTGTTCCCGATTCTCGAAATCGGGACCAGCGCCAAGATGCTCTCGATCGTTCCCCTGCTGAACGGCGGCGGCCTCTTCGAGACCGGCGCAGGCGGATCGGCTCCAAAGCACGTGCAGCAGTTCCAAGAAGAAGGCTATCTCCGCTGGGATTCGCTCGGTGAATTTCTCGCGCTGGCTGCCTCGCTGGAGCATCTGGCGAAGGTGGGAAACAATCCGGTGGCGAAGATTTTGGCGGACACACTGGATCAGGCCAATGCAATGTTCTTGGAGAGCAACAAGTCTCCAGCCCGCAAAGTCGGCGAAATCGACAACCGCGGTAGTCACTTCTACCTCGCGCTCTACTGGGCACAGGCCCTCGCGGCGCAAACCGCAGACAAGAAGATCGCGGAACGATTCCAGAAGATTGCGAAAGATCTGGGTGACAACGAGAAGACCATCGATCAAGAATTACTCGCGGCGCAGGGCAAGCCTCAGGATGTCGGTGGATACTACCACCCGGACGATGCCAAGGCGTTCAAGGCGATGCGGCCCAGTGCGACGTTGAATAAGATCATCGATGCAATCGCGTAATTTCGACTGACCGTGAGGCGTGAGGGGCTATCGCCCCTTACGCCTCCTGTGTTACGAAGGAATCCATGACGCAAGATGATACCAATGTGATCGATCAGCCTGAGGTGATGAAGCCTCGGATGGTCACGATCGAGATCGCCGGCAAGAAAGTAGATGTGCCGGAAGGGATCACGGTCGTTAAAGCTATGTGGTATGCGGGGATGGACGTCGTACGTGGCGTCGGCTGTCTTGGCGGCTTCTGCGGCGCCTGTGCCACGTACTATCGTACGAAAGACGATCCCAAGGTCCGTACCTGTCTTGCCTGCCAAATGGCGGTGCAAGATGGGATGTCCTTCACGATGATGCCGCCGTTCCCCGCGCGCAAGGCGACCTACGAAATTCAGAAACTCCAAGATCCCAAGCAAGACCTCTTCAATCTGTATCCCGAAGCCCCGCTGTGTCGGAACTGTAACGCCTGTACCGAAGCCTGTCCGCAGAAGATCGATGTCCGCGAAGGGGTGTGGAAGGCGGTCTTCGGCGATTTCAAGAGTGTCTCTGAGATGTTCATGGACTGTGTCATGTGT
>JAAUPT010000002.1 GCA_012032965.1 Nitrospira sp. | reverse complement strand
GCGTCTCTCAACGAGCGACAGTCCTTTTGTTGCGAGACGGGCGGCTTCTCCAGCATCCTGCAATCGTACTAGTCACCCGTTCAAGGGCTTGAGCTATCGACCGACCATCGGTTCCTGAGCCACGAGGATGGGATCGACTTGGTTTAAGACTTCTGGAATGGCTCCAACTGGTGTTCCAAGTACAGGTGTGCCACAGGCGAGTGCTTCAACCATCACCAGTCCAAAGCCTTCAAGCTGGAGGCTCGGCATCACGACGAGATCAGAAGCCTGATAGTAGTCGCCGAGTTGAGATTCAGGTACGAATCCTACGAGGCGTACGACCTCGTGCAAATTCTTTTGACGTATCACCTCTTGAAGCCGCGCTCTCAACGGGCCCTCTCCTCCAATGACGAGCATGAGTCGTGGCTGCGAGGGAGTCAACATTTCGAGGGCGCATAGTAAGTTCTCCAGTCCCATTCGTGGGACGAGGTTGCGAACGGTGAAGAGGATTGTCCGATCGCTCGGCAAGTTGAGAGTTGCCCGTGCAGCATGGCGTTGCAGTACAGGTTTAAAAAACTCTGGGTCAACCGCTCCGGGGATCAGTCCTATTCGGGTGGCTGAGATACCGTGCGCGGCCATCACCCGTTGGCGCATAAACTGGCTCAGGACGACCACGCGATGGCATCGGGACATGACCGCGCCTTCTACTGACCGTCTCGCTCGAAGATTAGCTTCTCGACGCAAGCTCGCGATCGCCGACTGGGCTGGGATATTTCTCGTGTCATATTCTTCATGCGCGAGGGAATGGCAAAGATATATCCATCGAGAGGCGGCATGGCGGCGAGCGAGAATTGGTCCAAGTCCAGCCATAGCTTGGTGGATGATGACCGCGTCCAAGGGTTCGGTCGCGCGGAGGCGATCGAAGCACTCGACCGAACGCCGTACCGAAGACCACACAAACGCAGCTTCATGCTTGCGATTGACAGGGTAGCGCCATTCCCGAATTCCATTCATCTCGGTCATACCCGTTGATGCCTTCTCAGGAGCCCGCGTCAGCAACTCCACACGATGTCCAAGCGCCGCCAATCCAAGCGCCTGATTGCGAAGCACCCGTTCCGCCCCGCCGATCACCCGTTCTGCTGAGACTTCTGCGAGCAACACCACATTCATGAGGTAGCCGCCACCGTCGTTCTGTCAGATGAGCTGACATGAAGGCCTCGATGCCAGAGTTCCAGCACAATGAGTGCGTACAATTGATCGGAGAAATTGCGCCGGCGGTTCTCGTGCTCTTTCAATAACCACCGGACATAAGCCGGTTTGACGTAGCCACGTTTTCTGATGACGTCATCCGATAACAGGTCGTGAACCATCTCGTGAAGATCCTCTCGGAGCCATCGAGCCATCGGCACCATAAAACCTTGCTTGGGGGCACGAAGGATTTGATCCGGTAACAGGCCTCGCAACATGCGGCGCATGAACCCTTTCAATTGCCAACCGGTAAACCGTACTCGAGAGGGAATTCGCAGGGCTGCCGCTAACAGTCGATGGTCGCAGAATGGGACTCGAAGCTCGAGCGAGTGCACCATGCTCATGCGGTCTGCCATGCGCAGGAGATCGTCAGGGAGATAACTCTGGAGATCGACGCCCATGGCACAGTTCGCAGGATCGGATGATGGCCACTGGTTGAACAGCATGTCCGTTGGCCCGAGCGGCCGATCTCCGACAAACATCGTCTCCAAGCGCTCGCCCCACAGAGCCCCGTTCCATTCGGCAGGAATGAACGTGGTCCATCGGCGGTATTGCTCCTGAAGTGAGAGGTGGCCGTCTTGAAGAAATCGTTTCAGGCGGCCGGCTTGGTCGCGGCTGGTTTCTCCCCCATCAAGATGCTGACTCCATTTGGCCACTCGTTCACGGAGTATCTGTGGGAGATACTGATACTGTGCGGCAGTGCGAAGGCCAAGATAGCGAGGATATCCACCGAACAGTTCGTCTCCGCCAATCCCAGACAGCGCCACGGTAACCGTTTGTCGTGCAACCTCAGAAACCAGGTAGGTTGGAATGGCTGATGAATCAGCGAACGGCTCACCCATGCCCTCAACGACCTTGCTGATCAGAGAGACGGCGTCCGGCCTCAGAATTGTTTCAGCATGGGCCGTCTTGAAGTGAGTCGCAATAAAACCGGCGCTGACTCCAGTTCGCTGAACGATTGATCAGAAGGATGTTCATAGCCGATCGAGAAAGTCTTGATGGGACCGTTCTGGCTCTTCGCCATGATGGCCAACAAGGACGCAGAGTCGAGCCCGCCTGAGAGAAATAGCCCCAATGGAACGTCGCTGACGAGATGAGCGTTCACCGTCTCTTCCAACGTATGCAGCACTTCTTTGACCGCCTCGTTGCCTGTCCATGGTTGACCACTACGGAGGTCTTCGTCTGGACTGTAGTAGCGCAACAACTCCACTCGTCCGTCCGATATTTTCATCGCTTGGCCTGGACGCAACTGGTGGACTCCGGCAATAGTGGTGTCTGGTCCTGGTACGTACAACTGCATCAGGTATTCTGCGATGCTGTCTGGACGAAGTCTCCAATCCGGCACGGCTTCGAGCAACGAAGGAATTTCGGAGGAAAATACAACGCGGGTACCCAGACCGGCTTCACTCGGCCGAATGCAATAGTACAGCGGCTTGATGCCCAAGCGATCACGAATCAGCCATGCAACACGACGCTCCTGATCCCACAGCGCAACCGCAAACATACCTCGTAATCGGCGAAATGCTTCGAAACCTTCCTCCTCATATAAGTGGACTAAGACTTCCGTATCGGAGCGAGTCGATAGCTGGTGGCCTTTGTTCAATAGATCGTGTCGTAATTCTCGGTAGTTATAGATTTCGCCATTCATGACAGCCCACACAGTCCCGTTCTCATTGTGAACCGGTTGGTGCCCACCCTCTGGATCGATGACCCGCAGTCTCCTCGCACCAAGCGCGGCTCCAGATTGACGATAGATGCCCTGGTCGTCGGGTCCACGATGCACCAGTCTCTGTAGCATTCGCTGAAGGACGTCGCCCTCCTCTTCGCCTATGATTCCGCAAATGCCACACATGTTGCTATTGACCTTTCTCAAGTACGGTACGGTCACGGCGTTCCAGTTCTTGTCGTTCGCGCTCATGTTGAGGTGATACCGATTGCGGTGGAACGTCCACCGGCTCATATCGTGTGTGCTTGGCAGTTCCGACTGAATCAAGCAGTGTTCGCACGCCGAGCGCGGCCACTGCGCCAAAAAGACACAGGAGCAGGAGCGCAGCCCACCCGCGCAGTATCCGTTTCCAAGACCGCTTGTGGGTGCGGTAAGCACTCATAGCGAACTCCCCGACCGTTGAGCGATGATCTCGAACGAAGGAGCCCACACGAGACGCCCGCTTGTCACGTAATAGAGGATCTGGGAAAGTGGCCACAACACCGACCGGCTGAGGGTCCATTTCAATTGACTGAACCAAGGGTGTACAGGCGAGAGAGGGCCTCGACTCGGTTTCGAGTTACGGAGACTGATGACGGTGAGCCCGGCGCCTTCCATCAAGACCGTGAGCGCCCTAGCGCTATAGAGATACCAATGAAACGCTTGGTCATATTGCGACCCAATCCAGCGTGCAGGGGCCCGCATCGACAGATGAAACGTGCCGTTGGTCGCTCGTACGATGACAAGTCCACCAGGTGCCAGGAGAGTCATGGCTTGCCGCAACATGATCACCGGATCAGCGACGGTTTCGAGCACGTTGATCAAAGTCACGACGTCAAAGTGCTGTGCCCATTCACCTCCCTCAAGCATGTGCGGCGACAGGACCGTTACGCTTTTCTGAGCCGCGCGCATTGCTGCCCGTTTCGACAACTCGACCCCTGACCCGCTCCACCCAGCATCGCGACAGAGCACGAGGAACTCCCCGTCTCCACACCCGATGTCCAGCAAGGTGCCAGGAGGAGATCGGTAGAGGGAAAGGTGATGTACTACGCTTTGGAAAACCGGTTGTCGGTCGTCCGAAGCCTCGACCTCTCCATAATCACCGTCATAGTCTTCCTGGAAATACTCTTCTAAGGTGTCGCGAGTCGGACGAGGCTTGAGAAAGACGAGATCGCAGACGGGACAGCGAACGTATCGCCTGGTCGGGGTCTGAAAGGCTTCGCCCAGTGGTTCATTGGCTCCGCAGGGACACCCGAGGCCGACTGCTTGATGATCGCTCAAAGTGGTCATGCCGCTTCCTGTTGTATCTTTGGAGAAGTCCCGACAGATACCTTGCGCAAAGCGGGCATCGCTTCTTCGAATACCCTGACAGTGTCGTCAACCATTTTACCTGCCGTAAAAGCAGTGGCCACCTCTTGTTTCCCAGCTATGCCCATACGCGCGGCTCGTACAGGGTCGCGAAGCAAACTCCGAATCGCTTCCTCCAATGCCTGGGGATTCCGAGGCGGGATGAGCAATCCATTCAGGCCATCCTTGATGATTTCAGGCACACCATTCACGCTGGAAGCGACTACAGGACGAGCCATGGCCATGGCTTCAAGGACAACGAAGCGGAAGGCCTTCCGAAAGCGATGGCAAGACCACCACATCTGCCGCCGCATACCAATCATCGACGTTATTCTGAGCTCCGACAAAGCGACAGGCCTGCTCCACTCCCGTTTTCTTGGCCAACGACCAAAGTGCTTGTCGACACTCACCTTCTCCCACAAACAAGCAGACAAGCGACGGCCACTCCGCCAGTAGCCCCGGCAGTGCTTCGATTAAGAAGCGATGGCCTTTTTGCTCCGTCAGTCTCGCCACGATAAGCAGCGAAGGTCCATTGCCGACACACCAGTCCGTCCTGATCTTCTTAGGATCTCCACCTCGGGAGAATCGCCTTTGGTCAATGCCGTTCCGTATGGTCGTTGTTCTCTTCGTGATACCGGGGCAATCGGCGAGGATATCCCGCTTGATCGCATCCGACACACAAATGAGTCGGTCTGTCAGCGGTAACAGAACTCGCAGGATTGTGAGGTAGAGGTGGCGCCTGATCAGACTTACCTCATAATCTCTGATGGAATTATGTATCGTCGCGACAACACAGGGAACTCCGGCCAGCCGTGCTGCAAGGCATCCGTAGACATTGGCCCGTGCTCCATGGGTCTGAAGGACGGTCACCTCGTTTCGTTTGAGTAGGTGTGCCAACCGCACAACCGCCAGTGGGTTCAAGAGTGGCGTCAGGTGAACGATGTGAGTCGGGATGTGCTTTGCTACCATCTTGTCTACAAATGGGCCTGGTTCAGGGCAAATCAGAATCGGGCGAAATCGGACTCGGTCTACATGCTCTAAGAGTAGCTCCAGGTAGCGTTCCCCTCCTCCATACCCGGCCGAGCCGGCCAGTTCAGCAAGAACGAATGGCTTCATGGTTTTCTTCCAACTATCAAGAGACTTCCGCGTAAGTGAGGCACAATATAGAACGGCCATTTTGCCCAATTAATACCGTGTTGGCTCGCCGTCTGACGGCAGTCTTGCGTGTCTTCCCCAAGAAAGTATCGTGATTCTGCAATGTTAAAGCCCGTTTGACGGAGCATGTCAGCTAGTTCATGCATCGCGTATTCTCGTGCATGTGGCCGCCATTCATCATCTGGATTCTTGTAGCCTGGTGGGGCCAACCGGTCGTTTGGAGAGCGGCCGATCAGAAGTTTAAAGACATTCCCGATCCGAGTCACATTCGGTGTTGTGAGGGTTATGTGACCGCCTGATCGAAGTATTCGATAGGCCTCCGCAAGCAAATGGAAGGGTGATGTCAGATGCTCAATAATTTCTAGTGCGAATACCAGCTGCGTCGAGTGATCCGGAAGAGGGACCTTCTCGGAATACCCCTTGGTCTGAAAATGACCTCCCACTGGATCAAGGTCTACGGTCAGTATGTTCGCCTGGATATCGTCTTGCATAAAGCTTACGAAGTCCTCAGAGACCATGAGTCCGGCCCCATACAACTGTGCCGACTTGGTATAGTCAATTCGGCGAAGCAATCGTAACAGACTACCGGGGAAAGGCCCTAAGTCGACGATAGTCTGTCTGTCCGATGGCAAGGTGCGCAACCCGCTCCTCAATGCAACGTGCAAGCGGTCCCGGCATTTCATCGCATGGTGCATAGGGACTGCGAAACGTTCGTCTTTCTGACCAAAAGATTCATAGGTAGAGGGTTGATAGGAGTGGAGCAGGTTCAGAAAGTGAGGTTTGGTCAGATCGTAGGTCATCATATGCCCGTCATGCCTGGTGAAATGCGTCGTTTCCCGAAAATGCCTGAATGATTCGCAAATGATGAACTGCAGCTACTGACAACATCATGAGACAGGGTAATACGGGTAATGCGTAGCGACCTGCTTCCACGGTGAATGGGACATAGGCCACCGTCAGGCCAATAGGAAACGCATAGAGAGGAAGGAGAATCTTCCAGCGATCTCGATGAATCCACGCGCTGTAACAGGCGAAGATCATGAGGATTGGGACTAGCACTAGCCGTTTGAACAGACTGTAGAACGCCACCACCCATCCCCTCTCTTGGGCATCCCTTGAAACTCCCAGGGTGATTCCGTGTTGTTCTTCGAACAAGTAAAACGAGTTGCCGACCCAAAAGTCCCAGACTCTTCCGAGCGTCAAGCTCAGATAGCTCAGTGGATCTGCCATGATTCGTTCAAGCCCCTTTTGCCGTAATAGCCGGTCTGTCTGGACCTCATACATCGCATAGGCATGGGGAAGCGGTGTGAGGCCAGCGCTCTCCCAGATGGCATATTCTCGTTCCAGCGGCATGGGCCAACTTCCGCGAGAAGTGGGGTCACTTCCCATCCAGAATCCGACTCCTACTCCGGCTGACACTGGAATGATGTGATGGAACTCCATGTAATTCCTCACGGACCATGGCAGCACGAGAACAAGACAGGCTGTTCCGTACACGATTCCGTAGACCAGTTTTCGTGAAATTCGATCTGCCCCCATCCCTATCAGCATGGTGAGCAACACAGCCAGTACGAGAACGACCGGTTTGCATAAGACGGTCAGTCCAGCAACGAGTCCCATGACGGCAAAGCGAGGCTTCGATGGTGCCTTCATGGCCAAGACCGTTGCCCATAACCAGAGACTCATGAGGAGCGTCAGGAGCGCCTCGCTCCGTATTCTTGGGTCATAGGTCCAGTAAGCCGGATAGAGAAACAAAAGAGAGGCCGTCCAAGCTCCTACTCGTGGATTCCAGAGGACAGTCCCAACCCGATAGATTCCCAAAACTGCGCACAGGTCGAATAAGATGTGTAGCATCGGCACCCACTCTGGTCGGTGACCAATGATAAAATAGAAACCTGCAAGAACCGTTGGATAGAGAGGTCCCACATGCGCAGCGGCATTGACTCCATCGAGAGTGAACTGCCGCAGAGCCACAAGATTCCATGCCAGCGTATCGAACAACTGATCAACGGCAAACGACTGATTGGGGCCCTCCATATCACCCATGCCCTTGCAAGCAGTCCAAGCCCAACGGCCGGGAGCAGAATTCTTTCGATCTGGGTGAACTGTGCACTCCGACGTCCGATCATTTCACACATACCCCGATCAAATTGGTGTCCTCAGCAATCCCTTCGGTGTATTCAATGTCGGCAGGCACAAGGTCTCCCAGGTCGGGTCCTCCGTGCAATCGACTGATCAGGCTGCCGATCCAATGGCGAACTGGACGCGGAACACAGGTACGTAATCCGAGGGGGTCCAACGTGCGGACGTTATCCATTGACCGTTCTGCCGTCTTGAGCCGATGGCCTTGACGACGTCCGTACCAGCGAATCGCTGAAAAGTGGGGCGAGAGCAAATCCTTGAATTCTTGGGCTGTATATTCCCGGATATGATAGGGGTCGCTCGGCACGATCCCCTTGCCTTTGCCGTGGGGAGTAAAAATGATAAGGGTGCCGCGCGATCTTAACACTCGGGTAAGCTCCGCCACGAAACGGCCGTCATCGGGGATATGCTCGATGGTGTCTTGAGAGACGATGCAGTCGAATGTTTCATCGCGGAATCCAAGTGCACAGCCATCCATCGCCAGAAACTGTACGTTCATTCGCGGGTAGTTGGACCGACTCGTAGTGACGACCTCTGGAACGCAATCGATGGCGACGATCCGGTCAGCACAGGTTCCGAGATAGTCCGCACCATACCCAGTCCCGCACGATAAATCTAAGACCCGACATCGTCGCAGTGCACCGAGTTGACGAGCTGCCCATACATAGCCTGATAGATTGACGATATGCTGTGTATCTGTAGGATAGGCGGCTCGACGTTCCATTAAGATACCCCTTATCCTCTACCCTGCCCAATCCAAACTACCTCGGACTCTATCGGTCGTTTTCCAGTCAAGATACGAGCAAGGATCGACAGAGCGGTACCGAATGAGGTGCCGTGAGCGATCGATTTGGAACCGACCACGGTACTGATCAGTCTCGCGATCACCCCAGTGGCAATCCAGACTTTCATGATCCAACGGGTGAAGAGTGGAAAATGTTTTTCCACATATCGGATTCGGCTGAACTCCCAGACGAGATTCAACTGTTCGCGATGCCCCTCTCCACTACGACCGATCAGGTGAGTGACATCCGCATCGGCCACATGTCGAATCCGATACCCCTTTTGTCGAATCACCTGACATAAATCGATATCCTCGAAATACATGAAGTACCCTTCGTCTAACCCACCACACGATTTCATGAGATCGCGGCGTACCATCAGGCATGCCCCATTGATCCAGTCCACATCCTGCGACCGCGAACAGTCGATGGCCCGCTTCGAAGCGAGAGCACCTTGTAGTCTGGGGGCGCAGGTACGAAAGAGTGCTGCATAGGTCAGATGGTCGCGAACCGACGGAAAAGGAAAACACGATTGATACATCCGGCCGTCTTCCGTCCATTGTTTGCAGCCTACGGCCCCAATATCTGGCTCTCGATCGAGGCAGGTGACCATGTGCTCCAACGTATGAGGTTGTAGTCGCGTGTCGCTGTTCAACATGAGTAGATAGCGTCCGCAACTCATCTCTAGTGCTTGATTGACTGCTTTGGAAAATCCCCGATTCTCAGGATTCACGAGGATTCGCACCATGGGGTAGGAAGTCCGAACAGTCTCTACTGTTGCATCGTTGGAGTTGTTGTCGACAATAATCACTTCGAATCGAATCTTTTGCGTGGATTCAAACACTGACCTGAGGCAGTCTAGCGTCAACGTTCGGGTGTTATAACTCACGATTGCAATCGATAGGTCGACTGCTGCTGATGACATGGGGGTTGTACTCTTAGACATCGTTATCTACCGTGTGCCTCAAAATCCACCACAACAATCTGTCGATAACAGGAACCAACATTGAGCCAACGACGAAGATGCACGAATACGACTGCAAGACGGTGCAGAGCGTAGCTGAGGGGATCTGTCCTCATCCACAGGCGAATCAGCAGTCGATGTATCAGAAGATTCAGATTGGCCTCACAATGAATTTTAATAAGTCGGCCACTCTGACGCTCGAGCTCCTGGATCTCTGCCAGAACTGTTTCCAATCGGGGGAGGCCGTTGGCGACGTGCTCATCCAGAAAGGCAAATGATCCGCCATTGTGTTTCCTGTAGTAGCGCTGAAGCTCTCGGTCTTGCTGCTCGGCTGCTGACCCCATCGGGCATCCGAGATACACTCGCCGCTTTGTCACTCGCATCAGTTCTCCCAGAACAAGGTGTCTCTCGGAAACCTCGACGTGCTCAAGCGTGTCCATACACACCGCATAATCGAAGGATTCCCGCTGAAACGGTAACGCTTGCCCCCATGCCACAATCGGAGTCACAAGCGGAGGTCGTGCGGTTCCCATGACCGAATCAACTCCGACGACAGGCAGAGGCAAGTAAGTGGTCAAGCCGGAGCAATTGACCCCGACTTCGAGAATTAACCCCTGTGGCGGCTGTTTGCGGATAGCTTCCACTACCGGTAAATAGCGCAGTGCAACCTCCGCAACCCAATTTGGATAACGGCGGTTCCACCAAGTTTTTGCGACTGATGTGATCACGGTCAGCTTCCTTCAGTGATGGTCCCAGAGCACTTTCAATCGTGGCACCTCAACCGACCACACATGCCAGCAGTACCACCCCAACACTCCCGTACAGATGGCCACAATCAACCAAGACATCATCGAAACAATTCCGGTGTCTGCTACGAGTACAAGACTTCCCGTGAGAATCACGGCAACACACCCAGCGCGTCCGATAGACCACAAGGTCCCATCTGCCGATTTTCCGATCAGTGCTCTTGTTCCCACCCATTGAAGTGAAAGACCGACCAGGTAACAGGCAGCGAGAGCCGCAGCCGCCCCGGTGATGCCGGCAAACCCTATCAGCGGAACGATCACCGCTGCATAGAAGAGAAATTGTATGACCCAACTCCTCATCTGAAGATCTACTCGATTTACTCCGTAATGCAATGCCGTCATCACGCTCGACAATCCGGCGCAAACGGCGTACAGGCAGAGTATTCTCAAGGGATCGATGATGGACAGCCATTGCATCCCGAAGGCCAGCGGCACGATAACGGGTGCAAGTACTGCGATTCCGACTGCAGGCGGAATGAAGACAAGACAAGCCAACCCCATTTGTAGGTCGAAGACGCGCGCAAGCCCTGGCCGGTCATTTTGGAGAAGTGCATAGGTCGGCATGCTGAGCTGATGAATCAAGGCTGTGGCCCGCACACCGATCAAGAGAGGAATCGCCAGTGCAATCTGATAGAGTCCCAATGATTCTTGTCCGAGCATGCGCCCGATGAGGAGTTCTCCACCACTCATGACACCAAAGATACAGAGCGCCGTAACATTCAAATGTGCGCCGTACCGCAGAACGTAGTTCAGCGTGGGCCGGTGAAGGGATGGCCGCAGCTTGAACGGAGCCACCCTGAATGACAGAAGACTACTGACGGACAGTCCAACCAGTTGTCCTAGTAACAGCGCCCATACATTTCGAAACCAGAACGCAAGCGTGATGGTCACAGCGGCCTCGACCAAACGGCGGGCGAGATCCATTGCGACACGTCGCTTAAAGTCGAGATTCTTCAGGAGTATAGCCATCCCGGGACTGTGCAATCCCTGCAGGACGAGTGCCCATGCGTGAACGCGCAGGACTTCAGGCAGTTGAGCCATCTGCATCGCCTGGCCGATCAAATCGGCCGATGTCCAGAGACACAGGGCCATGGCAACCCCACGACCAACGGCCAATGTCCATACCACCTCCAAATCCCTCTGTTCGACCTGTGGCTTGGAGACCAAGCTTGATTCGAGACCCAATTCGCTGATCGTCATGAATGCCAAGACGATGGCCGCCGATGCCGCCATCACCCCAAAATCTGCTGGAGTCAAGAGTCTTGCGAGGATAACCAACTGGACTGCCGCTGTGACCTTGTCGAAGAGGAATCCTCCGCCGGCCCACCCACCAGCGCGGAGGATCCGTTCGCGCAGACGTAGAGTTGTCGCAGTATTGTTGTGAGGACACATAACTAGCAGGCCATCATTTCGTCTGTGGTCCCCCATCCCACTCACGCGGCTAACGCTGTTCGACCGATAGCTTGTTGGCATACCTGTTCGAGTTGCACGGCTCGAGTAGACCAGGTGTGAGTTTGCACGACGGCAGATCGTCCTCGTTGGCCCATCTTCGCTCGAAGCTCTGGGTTGTCCAGCAAGGTAATAATCTGATGAGCCAGATCGTCGTGATCGTCGGCTTGAACGGACAAACCACAGCGGAAGTCAACGACGACATCTCCGTATCCAGGCCCTGCTGTCGCAACCACGGGACGCCCGCAAGCTAGATACTCCCACAACTTCATCGAATCGCCCGGATAGGATCTCGTCTGTCTGTGTAACACCACACAGACATCGCAGGCGGCAATCCATTTCGGTACGTTGTCGAAGTCGGTACGCCCAACGAAATGGATATGGCGAGATAGGCGTAGGCGCTCAACCTGTGCCTTGAGCGCTAGTTGGGTCTGTCCTTCGCCGACTAGGAGACATTGAACAGTGGGGTGCGATTTCACGACAATGGCGATTGCATCAACGAGTGTGTCGAGACCGTGCCACGGGAAAAACCCACCGACAAAGCCGATGTACGGTCCTTGATCGACAAGCGACAACTCTCTTCGGGCCATGTGATGGGGCTGAGGAGAGAAGTGAACAGGATCGACACCGTTTTTGATCACCGTACACTTACCTGAATCGATCGGCTCTATTGACTTGAGGCTGTGGAAGAGCTCGGGGCAAACACTTACGATCACGTTCGCGTTCCTTGTGGCCAGGCGAAGTCCATGGCTCAAGAGGCTAAGGAATGGTGCGAGACGCCACATCCCCTGGACTTCCTCGCTCGGGAGTCCATTAACAAAGTACACGACGGGGCAGGAATTCTTTTGTAATGCCCATAGAGGGGCGATTTGTCCTGGGGAATCGAACCACAGCAACACGTCCGGAGTTGCATCACGTAACAGTCTTGTCAATATCCGTTTTGAGCTTAGGAGAAAAGAAACAGGGCGCAGGCCTCCCCACCTGATGACGGGGACCATCTGTATTCGTATCGGTGGTGTAACAGAAATGCCGAGGCTGAGTTGCTCTGACTCCGGTGCTACCACGGTGACGTCATGCCCGCGGACAGCTAATGCCTTGGCGAATTCCAGCACTTGTCGTGAACCACCGGCCGCTATGCCGAGGTCTTCATCACAGTACGTGAGAATGTGCATGATGGCTTCCCATGATGTCTTCGCTGAGCCAATGACGAAGCTGCTTGACAATGGCAGTCCAGGAGAACCTGCCCTCTATAAATTGACGACCCTGTTGTCCCATGACTGTACACCGAGCCGGGTTGTTCAACAGGGTAATGATGGCGTCGGCAAGTGGACGAGCCTGGTCAGACGGGATCAGTTGCACACCACTATCAGGAGTGAATGTCGACACAACCGATGGAATCGCGCAAGCGACCACCGGGCGTTGGCAAGCGAGGTAATCAAAGATCTTCACCGGAGAGGTCTCTCCACGGTCTCCACAAAAGGGGGCCACACAGAGATTCATGGCACCAATCCAAACCGGCACCTCCCAGTAGGGAACACGACCGGTCCAGGTAATGTTGCCCTCCATCCTCAGACGTCTCGCCTGTTGCTTAAGCTCTTCGACCACCTCCCCATCGCCCACGAGTACAAGGTGCGTAGTTGGGCAGGCTTCTTTGATCAACACCATCGCATCCAGCAGACAAGAGAGACCTTGATATCGGTAAAAGCTCCCAACAAACCCGATGTAAGCACGAGCAGGTACAAGACCAAGTTCAAGGCGAGATGCCACAGGATCGCGTGGAGCAAACTGTTGCTCATCTGTGCCGCTGGGAAGCACTGCGATCCGTTCAAGGGGAACCCCATAGCGATGATGAAGCAACGACCGCAACCCGTCCGTCAGCACAACAATCCGATCGCAATATCTGAAGGCGAGTCTGGCCAAAAGTTCTTTCAGGCATCGAACCCACCAGGTTCGATCGCCGAGCCAGTCAGGAACCGGCTCACCGTTCACTTCGCAGACGCATGGTATTCGCAGCAACTTGGCGAGAATCAATGCATGCGGACTATCCATCCACCGGTAGTACACAATGTCCGGCTTGGTCAGGAGTGCACGAACCAGTCCCTGAATAAACGATCCCAGGGCATATGATAGTGGACGAATCAACGGGAGATGGATCACCTCGATGGGAATGACTGTGCAGGCACGACGACTCACTGCGGATCGATACCGAGGAGGAAACATCGTGACTCTATCCCCGATCTGGCTGAGTGTATCGGCCAATTTCCACATACGAACCAATCCAACTGGATCCCGCGGAGCATCCGGCTCATACCAATAACAAAAGAGAAACCAGGTCACGTCGCCTCCTCCTGTTTGAGCGATACCTCTCCTTCAGCTGATAGAGTCGGCAATAACATGACGAGACCAGCACAAAGCCAAAATGGTTCCATAATGCGAATGATGATAAAGGTATTGGCGCCAACGCCGTGTGCAAGCATGGCGATTAACCCTAAAAGGAAACCATGAGCCAGCCCCTTTGCGAACGGATCAGTTTGTGACAGAAACGACTCTCGAGCACATCGCCAGAGGCGATAGACGATAAACCCGAAGGCGATGATGCCCGCAAGACCCGTTTCCCCAATGATCTTGACGTACTGTGCATCCGCCCACGCATACCCAGTGATCCCACGACCCAGGATTGGATCATGAACCCAATCCTTCAAGACATACGCCCATGACTTCAGTCGTTCGGTTGTGGAAAGGTCAAGCCCAACAGCGCCGACTTTAATTTCTCCACCATATTGGCGCCCGAAAAATGTTTCATTCACACGATGTTTAACGTTCTCCGGTGCAAACAATGGGATCAAGGCGATGATGAGAAGCAGAACTGTGACAACACGTGGCCGTCGCCACTGGGTCAACCCTACGGCCACCAACAGGACGGCGCCAGCCAGATAGGAAGACCGTGACAAGGTGGCCATCAGCGCCAAGATGGCAAAACCACCGAGTACTAACAACGCGATGCGAATCGGACCGATCTGAACATGCAACAAAAGGCCTGTCATTATGGCCAGCAGAAATACTAAGTAACCGCCCAACGTATTAGGCTCTCCGCCTTCTCCTTCGAAGGTGCGGATGCGCGCAAACCACTCGGTATTTGAGAGATGGCGAAGAAACTCACGATTAGACCGACGACGAGTAACGCCACCACGAGTCCCACCACCTGCTGTTGAGAACGTACGTGGTTCACGACCATGAAAAATACAAAGAAATATTCAAAGTACTTCAGCACAAAGAAAAATCCTGTCGTCGGTCGAACATGTCCATTGAGGACACCGAATAACGTTGAGACTACGCAGATCACCATGTATGCGGCGATCGGTCGATTCAGGGGTGTTTCCCGAAACAGAGCAAGTTCGCGGTAGAGAATGTTCTTAACAAGCCAGCTCATTCCGATGATGACCAAGAGAATGTCGTCCATCCGGAACGACAGCTCTCGTCCTCCGACACCGCGTCCCTCGATCCGCCCGATTGCAATCTCCGGCGACAACAACATCGAAGCGATAAGGAGATAGAGCGCGGCCGATACGGAAGTGAAAGCCGTCAGGATGATCAAAAGCCCGACGGCGGCTTGTAGGCCGATAGTGGGTGTCGTGAGTG
The DNA here is from genome assembly GCA_012032965.1 of Nitrospira sp. Taxonomy (GTDB): domain Bacteria; phylum Nitrospirota; class Nitrospiria; order Nitrospirales; family Nitrospiraceae; genus Nitrospira_D. The sequence goes on along the minus strand of JAAUPT010000002.1, from coordinate 3,622 downwards.
TAAGACCCAATGCGATTGCGACCGCAAGTACTGAAACCACGAGACTGTCCTGTGCACTAATGGCCGCTGGTTGCATGGCAGTGCAGCTCCTGAAGTCACGTCAGCGATACTCGTAGCGATAGAGCCCGTACTCCGGCGTTACTTCCGATTTCACGTTGGTCAAGACCACACCAAGAACATTTGCTTGGGCATGGTCGAGCAGGAATTTGGCACGTTTAAGTGCGTTCCGCCCGATTCGCCCTACCTGGTACACCAGGACGGCCCCATCGACGCGAGAGCTAAAGGCAACTGCATCCGTCACCGGAAGAATCGGTGGTGTATCGATCAACACAATGTCGTAGTCTTCTTGCATTTCGGCTGTCAGGGCTTTGATCTTATTAATGTTAAGAAACTCGTTTGGGTTGCCCGATTCGGATCCGCTGGTAAGGACATGTAGGTTATCCAGCCCGGGCGTATTCATGAGCCGATCGACACCGACCGTCCCAAGCATAAGGTCTGTGGCCGAACGAACATAGGCGCGCCAAGAGGTCGTCCCGAGCAATGCATCGACCAAGCCCGGCTCGCGTTCCAGCCCCAGCCGCTGATGGACAATCGGCTTGCGAAGATCGGCATCCACCAGCAGGACCTTCATCCCTTCTTGCGCCATGGTAATGGCCAAATTGATGACACAGGTACTTTTGCCTTCTCCAAGACCGGCACTGGTAAAGATGATCGATTTGACCCTGCGGTCTAAACTTGCGAATTGAATGTTTGTCCGTAGCGAGCGAAGGCTTTCAGACAAGACAGACTTTGGATCAAGCAAACAGATCAATTTCGATAAACTTTCAGCCATGGAGGACGGTGCGTCCGGAGGCAACGCTTCCTGAGCCATGTCTTTTAGGACCTTGTGGTCGAACTGCGGAATAATTCCTAACACAGGAACTTTGAGAAACTCCTCGACTCCTTCGATGGTGCCGATGGAGGTATCAAAGGACTCACGCCCGAAGGCAAGTACGATTCCGAGAAAGCATCCCATCAGCCCTCCGATCATCAAGTTCAATGCGACATTAGACGCATTGATAGGGCTTCTGGGCGTCATAGCTGGAGCGATCATTGTGACTTCCTCAATCCGTTCCGCTCCTTTGATCAGCAACTCCTGATGTTTGGCCTTCAGCGTCGCAAGGAGATCCGTATTGATCTTGACCTCACGCTCCAAGCGCGTCATTTGAATCGCAGCGCGCGGGTATCCGAGATAGCGCTTTCGGTAGTGATTCCGCTGCTCTTGGAGCGCGTCCTCTCGATCCATTAGTGTGGAGACTTTGGACCTCAGCTCTTTGATCATTTCAGATTTGACATTTATCAATTTTGTTCTGTTGCTCCGTCACTTGCGGGTGATCGGGCGTGTAGTTAATGAGCAGTGTGTCTCTCTCTTGAATCAGATCCAATAACCGTTGATTCAGAATCGTGAGAAGCGCATTTTGTTCTTCAGTAAAGATTCGGCCGGTTTGATTGCCGATGATCGCATCAGATCGTTTCAACACTTCGATCTGACGCTCGCCTTCAGCACGTTTTCGTAAGACTTCGTTGTAGTGTTCTTCGAGCCGAGTGAAGGTATCCAAGGCAGCTCTCGCTTCATCAGACAGAAATACTTGGCCTTCTTTCTCTTTAAAGGTCCTCAACGCCTCCTCAGAGTCATTCAGATGTTTTCCAAGTTTGCTAACTGTTCTTCCACGAACCGTTTCGATTCGGTGACGAGGCGGTTGCGGGCCGCGATGTTTTCCACTCGGTAGGCGGATGCAGTGGAATTGGCCATCCGTTCAGCCTGTTCAGGTTGATCGGACTTGGCAGAGATACGAATGATGTTCGTATCACCTTCACGTTGTGCTGCGATCTCTTGGCCCAGGTTGTAAATGATATTGAGATAAGCAGCTGACCGCTTCGCCTCCTCCGATGTGTCCGGTGCGACTCGGCCAAGATCTGTTGCTACACGCTCCATGACGGGAAAGCTTCTGATGAATTCGATCTGTGTGCCAATATCATTCAGGTTCGAGTAGGAGAGTGATTCCAAAAGCTGCTGGGCCATCGTCGCGCTCCGTTCAAACTTTACTCGTGCGGAGGCTTCGTAGATTGGATTGGGCTTGAGAAACTCTGAAAAGAGGAATGTAAAGACCACGACCATAACAGCAGACAGTAGTATCAGGTACTTGCGCTTCTTGAGGATCAGCCAGTAATCGATGACGTTCAGTTCGTATTGCGCCATGAATAGCTCACGTCTTAGTCCACCGCGTTATGGCTTGAACGAAGTAAATGCTGGGATCAAATATGCCGGATAAAGCGGCATGATCGCAGCTTGAACGATCGGCGTCAGTTTCTTCGCCGCTTCCGTCGCGTCTCCGAGCTGTTCACGAGGAACAAAAATTACGTCGTTTTCTTCGAGTGCGATGTTTCGCGAGAGGTCACCGTATGTGAACAGGCGAGCTAAATCAGCCGTCAAGATCTTCGGGTTTGTGAAGTCTCCACCTCGGACCACTCGGATTTCTTCCAAGAGTGCCGTCTCGTAGAAATTGTCCGCAGCTGCCAGTGCCTGTAGCACCGTCATATTCCGTGCCATCGGAACCATCCCGGGTTTCTTGACGTCCCCAAATACGAATACCCGTTTGATCTTGAGCAGTTTCTTCTTGAGCGCAACCTGGGCCCGGGGTTCCTTCATAAATGGTCTAGCCGCATCTTGCACTCGCCGCTCCGCCTCAGCGACCGTGACGCCTCCGACGGGTACCTCCATGAATCCGACGGAGACGGACCCGTTCTCTCGTACTAAACTGCTGTACTTCTCTTCCCCCGCTCCGCGTCGAATGACCACCTCCAAGGTGTCGCCTGTTTCGATCGGGGCATCCGCCGTTGGCACTGTTTCGTCGGCAAACACATCCCCTTTGGGCAGCGGGGGAAGTGATTGTGGACCGGTGCTCACTGCTGAAGGTGGTAATGTCGATTGTCCTGGGTTTCGGCACCCTGTTAGATGAAGCAGGCTGATCTGTACGATGCACAGAGCGAGGATTATCGCCTTCCCATGAATTCGCAGCATAAGACCATCTCCTACGATACCGCCCTACCTTGCAGGACTTCCACGATATGTCGTGACATGCCTTGTGATAAATCCAACTCACTCGGTTCACCGAATTTGATGAGTGTCACGACGGGCCGGAGTGGATAACGTGAATTGGTTTTCGTGACCGTCACTGTTTCTCCAGTATTAAGTCGGACAACCGTTCCGATCGGATACAACGTGATCTGGTCTCCCATGGCTTTCAACACGGGAAGTGAAAACGTTGCCTTGCCATGAAGAAGGAGCTCGCGCATGGCCTGATGAGGTGAGATGTTGTGACGATACGGCCTTGTCGTCACCATGGCATCCAACGTATCAACAATTCCGATGATCTGTGCAGCCTCTTCGATCTGTTTGCCTTTGAGCCGACAGGGATACCCGCTGCCATCCCATCGTTCGTGTTCCTGCGCGCTAATGCTGGCGATCCATTCGAATACAGGACCCTGTCCGGCAAGAATTCGGCGACCTCTCTCAGGATGCGTGCGAATGACGTCTCGTTCTTCTTCAGATAAGACTCCCCGTTTCGCGACGAGTAACTCG
>JAAUPT010000132.1 GCA_012032965.1 Nitrospira sp. | reverse complement strand
TGTGGGCTTGCGTATCGAGGTTCATCCCGGTTCCGGTATCAGTCATCTCAATCAGTATCTGTGGGTGCTCCAGCCCCATCGATAATGACCGACTTAATTGTACGGCGCCATTGAGCGTCTTGACTTCGATCGACAACCGGCCTCCATTTGGCATCGCATCCCGTGCATTCACCACCAGCTGAAACAGGATGGTTTCCAATCCTTCGCGATCCACTTCTGCATAGGCCATCGGTTTCTCAGTTTTGACGGTCAGCGTAACATCTGCGGGCAAAAGACTCACCATCGTTCCTTGCACGTCGGCTAATACCTCATGTACGGGTACCATCTGGCGATCCCATCGACCTTCGAGATTCAGTGCGATCAGCTGTGCCGTCAAAGTCGCAGCTTTTTCTCCGACCTTAAAGATCTCATCGGCAGATGATCTGAGAGGATCGTTTGGCTGAAATTGCGACAACATCATGCCGGTCTGCTTTCCGATAACCGCAAATAACGCTCCGAACTCCTTCGCTATTCTCGCCGCGACTCGCCCGACAGCTTCCATTTTATGCGCTTCCTGAAGCCGCCGTTCCAGTCCTTGCCGAGCAACCTGGCCTTCGCGAAGCTCGACATGTGCCCTCGTGAGATCTTCTTTGAGAGTTTTGATTCGCGCTTCAAGCTGAGTTTTTGCGACCGACAACTCATCCTCTGTCCGTTTCAAACCCTCAACGTCCTTCAGTAACGATTGTTTTCTTCTTGGGCAATGGCCGTGTTTTCCAGAGCAACACCATAGAACACCGCCATGACGAGAAGAACCGGAATCCCTAAGAGCTGGCCAGTGGCCATCGTGCCGGTTTGGAGAATGCCTTCATAGAGGACAACCGCATATCCGACGCTCAATAAGAGCGAGAGGCCAAGCACGTGGCTCAACCTCCTTACGGATGCGGCCACAAGCATGAGAACAAAAGTACGCAAATATAGAAGATCGGATCGTGCATTGCCCGAAAGATAAATAACGGAGGTCACGAGAATCGTATCGATTGTCACTAGGCCAGCACTGAACCAAGCAGATGCCAGTACAGCCCGAGGCAATATCCCAATTGCAACTAGGGCTAACCAGAATCCCATCACCAATGTGTTGCTTATGCCTCGACTGATGATGGATGGAACACCAAAAAGCAATTCATATGACAGGATAATGGTGACAAGGCCTTGAAGGACGAGGTAACGAGATCCCGGATCCGTGAGCAATTGGTAAAGTCTGTTAACCGCTTGACCATGGCTGGTTTGCGCTGAGTCGCGGGACATCTTGTAGACCCTCTAAAAAGAACAGCATGTGAGGATAAGCAACTTGCATACCATTCCATTCGCTGTTAACCGGTCATTTTCATATATGATTCAGAGACCTTTCGCCCTCTAGCGAGCTCACGAGTGACAAAATCGAACGGCGTAAGTTATAGAGCGGACTGCTCATCGGATATCCGGGGGATAAGGGCTGGGTGGGAACCAGTTAGACGGGCTTTCTCAGGGTCGCGATGAACTTCTGAGCCGTGGCTATTGCCATGTTTCTTTGCGGAGCCGTGAAAGTCACGTGACCCATTTTTCTGCCTGGACGAATCATGGGCTTGCCGTACAGATGAAGTGCCGCTCCTGAGGTCGAGTAGAGCGCGGAGCAACCCTCTGCGGATATCACAGACCTGACTTCCTCGCCGATGACATTCACCATGACCGCAGGGCTCAAGAGTCTAGTTTCTCCTAGGGGCAGTCCACAGGTCACTCGTACTTGCTGTTCGAATTGGGAGACCGTGCAGACATCCAAGGTATAGTGCCCGGAATTATGGGGACGTGGCGCGATCTCATTAATAAGAAGATTTCCGTCTTCGGTCTGGAAGAGCTCTACACAGAACACGCCGACGCCCTGTAATGCCACTACCGCTTGTGTGGAAAGCGCTTCTGCTTGTTCCGCTACAGTGGGCGAGACGGATGCAGGTACGAGTGTGTCGCGCAAGATCCCCTGCTCATGCTGATTTTCGACAACCGGATAGACTCGGCACTCCCCGCTCTCATTGCGTACTACTAGAACGGAGAGTTCTCTGACAAATGGAATGAACTGTTCAACAATCCACCGCTGGCCGGATTCGGCCTGTTCAAGGATCCTTTCAACCGACTTCACATCGGAGGGGTGTCGAAGAATCCACTGCCCTTTTCCGTCGTAACCACTCTTCGCAGTTTTACAGACAACAGGAAGCCCAAGCTGGTCGACTGCGAGGTTTAGCTGGGCAGCAGATTCCACGGCAGCAAATGAAGGGACCGAGAGTAGTCGAGACGACAGGAATTGTTTCTGTTCAATCCGATCTTGAAGAGTGCGGAGTACGGCGCTGGATGGAGTCATCCTGCAACGCGCTTCCAACCCTCCACACAGCTCCACCGGAACGTTCTCCCATTCCAGAGTAACAGCGTGGACAATACTCGCAAACCGTTCACGACTGGTCGGGTTGGAAAATGGCGTTGTGTACGAGTAGGCAGCTAGCTGATGAGCTGGGGCATCAGGATCTGGATCCCAGACGGCCACATGATAGCCCATTCGGCGTGCGACCGCAGCAAACATGGCCCCTAACTGTCCGCCACCCAACACACCGAGAATTGACCCCGGCTCAAGGATTGGTATGGTCATCGTCGGCGGTTCGCCTCAATAATTCCCTTTGCCTCAGGTGAATTGAGGACGCTGTCTGTTTGAGCCGCGCGATAGCTCTGAATTCGCCGGGCTATGTCGGCATGGCTTAGGGCAAGAATTTGTGCCGCAAGAAGAGCCGCATTCTCAGCACCACCGATCGCGACCGTTGCAACCGGAATACCCTTTGGCATCTGTACAATCGACAGTAAGGAGTCAAGGCCACGCAGATTTTCTGTTGGAATGGGGACTCCGATCACCGGCAGGTGCGTCTTAGCTGCGAGCATGCCAGGGAGATGGGCCGCTCCTCCAGCCCCAGCAATGATGACCATGATCCCTCGACTTGGCGCATTGGTCGCGTATTCAAAAAGTCTGTCCGGCGTTCGATGGGCAGAGACGACTAGGAATTCGTATGGTATACCGAGTTGGGCTAGGACTATCCCAGCTTTCTCTAAGATGGGAAAATCTGATTTGCTCCCTCCAAGCACACCGACGACCGGCCTACGAACCGGAGATTTTCGCCTGACCCTACTCGGTGATTCGCTCAGCGTCTCCCCGATCCTAGCCATTCTGGAATCCCTCTCCTTCTTGCTGAAAAATGTGGTCACACTCAAAGGCTGGACTTCAAACATTAGCGGGTCCGTTCGTCGTGGTCAAGAAGAGCCTTCACAGCAGGGATTAGTGAAGGGTCTAGCGAAGGAAGGATAGAGTATCACTTCGTACCGTAAGCCGGCCTCATCATGTCCATGTTATATGGCTCCCAGAAATGTGCGATCTACCACTAAACGCGAAGATGGCCCAGGAGAGAAACTCCTGGGCCATCTTCACAGACGTACGTTCATGCGCCACACATTGGCGCGGCGCAGTTTGTCTACTAAACCCCTTGTCCAGCTGACCTTGGAGCAAACATCTCAAAGATGCTTTGGCTCCCGCTCCATATAGTCTGGTGGGAAGAAGTTAAATCTCCGCCACAGCTCGTACCAGAGAGGGACACGATTCATGATCACCCAACCCAGAACCCTGGTCCCCTGTCTGACCTGGGCTTGCTCAGGCCAAGGTTGAGGATCGTCCGGATCAGGAACGACCCAGAACCGGAAATTCCCTTTTCCATCGTCGATCTGATCGACCACCTTGATCACACCAGAACGAGTACCAGCCATGAGCCCTGGCCAGGCTGGCAACGGAATAGCCGGCACTCCGAAGAACAAGATCTTAACCTTCCGACCCGGCTTCAAAAGGGGAGCATCCAAGCCTTCGGCCACCATTTCAATAGCCGGATCAGTCGCGAGGGGTGAAATGGTAACCAATCATCCCCTTGCTTGACCGTTTCATTAAGTCCGACTCGAGCCATTTTGACGACGGTTCCATCCATCGGGGCATAGAGTTTGGCCGCTTCGATACGTTGTTGGACGCCTTGTTGCTTGTAGGACATCTCTGCGAGTTGTTCGGTAGCCTTGGCAGCGTCAGCGATCGCATTGTCACGTGACGCCATAGCATCGATGAGTTGCTGATTCACATCGGCCGTAATCTGATCGCGACCGAAGTTCAGGGCCGACCTTGATTGCTCAGCCGCCAACAGATTGGCTTGGGCCGCCTGGAGGCCAGCCTTGGCGCCGATTTCTGTCTGGATCGTCAACTCAAGTTCCCGTTGGGAGACCAATCCGTCCCTGACCAGTTGTCGATGCCGGTCGACGTTGAGCTGCGCAGTTTCGACATCGATCTTGAGCTGCTCGACCTTCTGTTGCGCTTCGCGCACTCGGTTATCAGCCTCGACCACCCGGGCTTCCGCCGAGGGGACCGCAGCCTTGACCAGTTTCTTCATCTCGCCGATCCGCTTGGTGAGTTGATCCGCCCTGCCTAAGGCTGCTTGGCGTGTTTTTTCTAACGCATCTCGGCGTTGTTCGAACAAAGGAAGGATCTCAGGCGCCATATAGGTCGGGTCATAGTCTTCGAGCTCACCGACGAGCTCGCCCTTTTTAACCTTGACACCTTCATAGATATGCCATGCCTTGACCCGACCGGTAATCCGAGATTCGATATGTTGCGGCCGATCATAGGGAGTATAGGCCGAGACCTGGCCTTGTGCGCTGATCGTCTGTGTCCAGGGCACGAACTCAAGGATGATGAGAAACACAAGAAGGATCGTGAGGATGGCTCGCGATGCCGTGAACATTCCACCGGAAAGTTTCACGGACTCCCAGCAGGGCAACGTCGTCAAGGCGGAGCCCTTTTCGATCGCGATTGCCTCCAACCCAACGCCCTTTCTTACGAGTGCACGTTCTCCGCCACTTTCGAGACCACCACCTAGACTAGCCATGGAGCCTCCATAAATTTACCTGTATTGATGGACCAATAAACCATTGCTCATTATGCATGGGCATGGTGTAGCATAATACGACGATCGGCATGATCCGTCAGGTTTGGATCCGTTGACACAAAGATCACCGACCATGCTTCGTCCTTAGAGCACAAGCGACGCAGCACCCTTTCTCTCAACGATGGTTCAAGGGCGTGAATAAGACCATCAAATATCAGAACTTGCGGTCGGCCAAGGATAGCCCGAGCCAACAAGATCTGCACGATGTGCGTCGGTGAAAGGGATTCTCCGAGCGAGGAGACATCTGACTTCACCCCGCGTGGCAAGGCTTCGATATCTTCCTCCAGTTCGGTAAAGCGGAGGGCCCAGTTCAGGTCGTCATAGGTCACATAGGAACGTCCCATGACGATGTTTTCTTCGATCGATCCCTCAACCAACGTCAATTGAGAATCAAGCATGACGCTGCGGACTTGGTTGAGGCCATTGGGATCCATATACCGCAGATCTACGCCGTTGTACTGGACAACCCCGTTGGTCGGGGTTTCGAGACCTCCCAAGACCCTAGCCAGCGCGGTTTTCGCCATGGTGGTCTTGGCATAGATACCAAGCTTCTCTCCGGGCGCCACATCCAAGTTAAAGCCGTCAAATACGGAGGCTCCACCGTGGATCAAGCTGACACCTTTGCAGGTGACACGCACACCCTGGGTTAAATGCTTCGGCATTCCCACCGGTGATTCGACCGAGACGTAATCTTGTTCTTGCTGGAAGACCGTATCAAGGTGGGTGAGGGCCGTGAAGAAGTAGTACACGAACCCCATGTTCTTGATGAGGGTGTCAAATTAATAACCA
>JAAUPT010000131.1 GCA_012032965.1 Nitrospira sp. | reverse complement strand
CCGCTTCGAACCTGGATTGGAACGGCCAGGAGATCGAGCACGCGCGTCGTGGAAGCCATGGCCGCGGGTCGTCCCGTGATCTCCTGGGAGATTCCCAATCGTCCCCGAACGAAAGCTCTCTTTCAGGATAACCAGGAAATCGTTCTGTTCTCGGCTCATTCGCCGGAGAGTCTTGCGGGGCGGATCGAGTACGTCCTATCCGATTCGAAACGTGCCGATTCGATTGGTTCTCGCGGACGACGCAAACTTCTCGCTTATCACACAGCAGAGCGGCGTATGCAGCAAGTGCTTGAATGGATTGAGTCTGGAAAAGAACCGGACTATGGCGTTCCCCCTGCCTTTGGAGAACGACCAATAGACATAGGTCGTCCATCTGTAGTTAAAGCAAGCCCATGGACTAGATCACAGGCACAACTGCCATCATCGACTCAGCCGACTGTTGAGCCGAATGTGCAACGCAAAGAGGCACCTACTATTGAACCCAAGCGTGAGGACCCGATGAACAGCGACGATTTTTATATCAACTTGTTTGTTAAAGCGCCCGTCTGGTCCACGCCTGAGCCGAATGCTGACGAAGCTGCTCGATGGAGCAAGATCGCGACCTTTCTGGAATACATCCTTCGCCGTGTTCGGCAGCAGGAGCCAAACAAGCAACTACGAATGTTGGATGTCGGGTGTGGTCGCGGGTGGCTCACCAATCTTGCTACAGCATACGGGACATGTGAGGGCATTGAGCCGGTCGCTGGGGTTGTCGAATGGGCACGCAAGCTGTTTCCCTATCTGCGGATTGAAGCGGGGATGGCCGAGAGTGTGCTGAGTCGGCCTGACTTTGCACCCTATGATGTCGTACTGACTTTCAGAGGGTAATCGAGCATGTCCCCGCACGAACAAAAAGGAAAAAGTTTTCTGGCGCAGCTGGCCCCAGCTTCTCAAGCCTCGATGGCTATCTCATTCTCACGACGCCACGAGGTGAGATGTGGGAACGGTGGAGTACAATCGCACCTCCGAATCAACCGGTGGAAGACTGGGTTACTGAAGATCAGTTGTGTGCCCTGTTTGCGTCGCAGGGATTCATGGAACTGGGGCGTGAGCGCATCTATGTTGAAGTGCCAAATCTCCGGTTCATCCCGGCTCCAACGCCCGCTGACGTGCGCTCCATGAACCTGCTCCCTATCTATCAAGTGTGGGTCTGCCAGAGGACTTCTGCGCCTGTCCCTATTCCCTTTACGCGCCCACCGAAGGTGTCAGTCATCGTCCCGACGTACAACCGTCCAGACCGTCTTAGAACGGCCCTCGAGAGCCTAGCTCGTCAAACATTTCAGGACTTCGAGGTCATCGTTGTCAATGACGGGGGTTGCGAGGTGGGGTTTGTTATTGCCGCCTGTGCCGATCGCCACCGCATTACAAGCATCAGCCATGATAGGAACCGTGGGCTGGCCGCAGCCCGAAATAGCGGGCTGCGTATGGCGAAGGGATCCTATATCGCCTATCTCGATGACGATGACCGCTACCTTCCACATCACCTTGAGACTCTTGTCAGTTTTCTGGAGCGTGGCGAATGCCGGGTGGCTTACACTGACGCCTGGCGCGTTCATGAGCAACAAATCGATGGCGAGTATATCGAGACCGAGCGTGATCTTCCGTATTCGTACGACTTCAGTCCGGCTGACCTTCTGGTCGGCAACTACTTCCCTGTGTTGAGTGTCATGCATGCGAGGCAGTGCTTGGACCAGGTGGGATTCTTCGACGAGTCACTGTTTGCACACGAGGACTGGGATCTTTGGATTAGGATGGCGACGCGATTTCCATTTAAACACCTAGCCGTGACTACGGCCGAGTTTACTTGGCGGAGCGATGGCACCTCCATGACGAGCGGGACTAGCGAGACATATCGGCGCACGATCGAAATCATTTACCGAAAATATGCGCCCCACGCAGAACAAATTGCCGGGGTTCGTGAAGCACAGGCTCAGAATCTGCAAAAAATTGTATGCCAAAGCTCCTGCAAAATCCTATGTGTGTTCTATCGTTATACCGGTGTGGAACCGGCTCGATCTCACAAAGGAATGCTTGACGGCTTTGTCGCAGATCCAAGACCAGCCGGAATACGAGGTGATCGTCGTAGATAACGGATCGACCGACGGCACTCAGGAATTCTTGCAAACATTGGGCGGGGACGTTCAGGTTATTCTCAATAACGAGAACTTGGGCTTTGCCAAAGCTTGTAATCAAGGGGCGCAGGCATCACAGGGGAAATATCTTGTATTCTTGAACAACGATACGGTTCCAAAAGACGGGTGGCTTCGTGCGCTCGTCGAGGAAGTCGAAACAGACGCGCAAGTTGGCATCGTCGGGAGTAAGCTCCTCTATGCTGATGGCACGATCCAGCATGCGGGAGTGGTCCTTGTGAGGGGTCATCTCAACCCGTATCACCTCTACCAACGGTTTTCAGCTGACCATCCTGCCGTCAATCATCGAAGGGAGCCTCAAGTTGTCACGGCAGCATGTCTCCTGATTCGCCGAGGGCTTTTCGACGAAGTGGGAGGTTTCGACGAAGGCTACCGCAACGGCTTCGAAGATGTCGATCTCTGTCTGAAATCCCGTCAGCGAGGATATCGAGTTATCTATCAACCGCGAAGCGTTCTATACCATCTCGAAAGTCAGACACCTGGACGTAAAGCCTACGACAGTGAAAATTGGCGACGTTTGTACGAACGGTGGAAGGATTGTTGGTGGCTAGGGGATGAGGATATTCATTACCACGCTGATGGGTACAAGTTGATTAGGGTGGGAGGGGAAGCGAATCTGAACGGTCACCTTGAGTTAATGACCGATATTCGGGATCGAGCGGCCTGGGCTCATGTTGCGGCAGCGCAGGCCGCTGCCACGAAACAGGAGTGGGCACAGGTGCGGAGGGAGCTGTCTCTTTATCAGGATTGGCCTGCTGACTCGTCAGTATTGTTATGGGCGGGGATGATATGTGAGCGACTGCATGAAGAGGCCCTGCAGATGAAATTTCTTGCTCGCTATCTTGAATTGGAGGATGACACTTCTGTGCGGCTTCGTGTCATCCGTGGGTGTCTGGAACAGCGGGACCTTGGGGGGGCTGACCAACAATTGCAGAAGTTGCTGAGTGAATGCCCTGCTCATGCCGAAGGTTTGTTATTAAGGGTATTCTCGGGATGCAGCGAGAGCAATATAAGCATGCGGAAATGGCGTTCGATGCCGCAATGCAGGAGGGGGCAGATCGTAAAAAGTGTCTGATGGGAATGGGCATGGCTGCGATGGGAAGGGCCTACACGCAAGGAGCGTGGGAGCGGTTTCTCCAGGTACTGGCTGAATATCCAGATGACGCTGAGGCGATTCATTGGTTACTTCGAGCGGGAACGGCACAAAACCGATGGCAAGAGTTGGGCGAACACTTGCGCAGGTATGTCAGGAGAAATCCTGGTGACTTGGTTGCTCGATTTGCATTTGCCAGCGTCCTGTTCCGGGGTGAATTGATCGAGGAGGCCCGTTGCGAATATGACGCTCTTCGGCAAGTTGCGCCGGGTCATGACGGACTGGACCAACTTGGCCAGGCTATAACGGGGAGGGAAGCGGCGTTGGCCTTCGAAGCCACTTCTTCCTAGCGACATGACCCAACGAGTGCTTGTTATCCAACTGGCCAGACTTGGCGATCTTGTTCAGACGATCCCGGCGATCACGGCGCTGAAAGAATCTCATGCCGATTGGGATGTCGATCTCTTGTGTCCGGCGCCGCTGGCCGACATCGGCCGACTACTACCTGGAATTTCTGCTGTCGTGAAATGGGATGGAGCCGCATGGCATCGACGAGCGGCCAGTGCCGAAGCGGAGGGATATCCAGCATACATCGCAGCAGCAGATGCCGAACTTTGTGCGATGACGGAAGACCTCTATGACTGTGCATTTGTGCTAAACCAACATCCGCGATCGATTCTGGCCGGCGCGCTACTCGCGCGGGAGAATATCGGAGCCATCACCGGAGGGCCTCTGGATCAGAAATTATCGCCCTGGGCCTTGTATATACGAAGTGTGGCGACTGCGAAGCAGAGTAATCGTATTCACTTAGCGGATGCATTTTGCGGGATGTGCGGACTGTCGCCACCTAAGCGAATCATGCCAATACAGGTACCAGGGGCGGCGCTTCCCATCGACCTCGATCCCATTGGGCAATCCGAGGGGCCGTGGATCGGTGTGCTTGTCGGCGCAGGAGATCAAGAACGACTGGTTCCGGTTGCAGCCTGGGAGCGCCTGATTACCGAGTGCTTGGAGATTCTTCCAGCTAGTCGCATCGTGTTGGTTGGGGATCAGCAGGAACAGGAGCGGGCGCAGTATATTCAGGGATTGCTCTCTCCGTCTCTCCTGGGTCGTGTGTGGGATACCACCGGGAGGCTGTCGCTGAACCAACTGGCCAGCCTTCTTACGCGGTGCCACATTGTGATTGGGGCCGACACCGGCCCGCTTCATCTCGCTGCCGCAGTGGGGACGCGGGTGATCGGCTGGTATTTCGCCCGAGCTCGCGTTCATGAAACGGGCCCGTATGGACCAAGTCATTGGGTCTGGCAAGCAGAGGGGAGAGAGATCGACAGGATGGATGCGGTGAAGCCGAGCCGATGGCCCATCACTGAGACGATCGCACTGCTGGGTGATCGCTCTGCCGCTCCCTTGGAGAACTGGTCGCTGTGGAAAGGCCATCGAGATCATTGGGGCGCGTACTATGCCGAGGCAGGGCACGAGCCGATCGAGCCGCTTCAGCGAGAGCAGGTCTGGCGGCAGCTTCACCCGTCTTCGGTGTCATAAGAGGATCCAGTGGAATATCTGAATCACAACCTAGACAGACTTCGTCCTAGCTACCCGGCTCTTATTGCAGCTCTAAGGGAAAGCCGTGGGGGTGTCCTCACGATCGCGTCCTCGCGTGAAGGGTCACCTTCAGCCACACATGGTGGACAATGGATTCACAGCGCATACGATCCGCGTAAAGAAGCCGGATCTTGGGCCGAGCAACAAGTCGGTGAATGGAAGATAGGCGAACTGGGTGTTGTTCTCGGAGTCGGATTGCTCTATCACGTGGAGGCGTTGGCGCGAATGAAGCCGCCTGAGTCGCGGCTCGCGGTCGTCGTGCCCGATGTATCGGTCTTGAAGGATGCCATGGGAGCCAGACCGTTGAATCGTGGATCAACACGATTCAGTGGATTACGGGCACACCGAACGAAATGGCTGAACAGTTGGCTTCACAATCGGCACCACTGCGTTTCTTTACCTATGGGCCGGCGGCGAGACTCCATGCCGACGAACATCAACAGCTTGAGGCGAGCTTGCGCCGAATCGTAGCCGGAAAAGCAGGAGGTCAACTGCATGTTGCGGTGGTCGGCCCTATCTATGGAGGTTCACTTCCGATCGCCCGCTATGTCGTCCGAGCATTGGGTGAGTTAGGGCATCGGGTCACCTGGATCGACCACAGCGTTCATTACGCCAGTTATGAGGCTTTTGGATCATTTCGGGAGGAACGGTATCGGCTGACGGTGCAGAGCCGTTTTGCCGATGTGCTGAGTTTCAGTACCATCGCGAAGATCGCCGAGGACCCCCCTGATCTGGTTCTGGCCATTGCTCAAGCGCCGTTGACGCTGGCGGTGTTGCAACATCTGCGCAAGAAGAAATTTACGACGGCGATGTGGTTCGTGGAAAACTACCGACATCTCACGTACTGGCGACAGCTGGCCGGGGGGTACGACTATTGGTTCGTTATTCAGCAGGCAGAATGCATCGAGGCGTTGAAGCGGGCAGGTGCTACCC